>NBMF01000001.1 GCA_002084825.1 Fusobacteriia bacterium 4572_74 | reverse complement strand
TTCTTTACCCATTCCTACCGTCATCAAAACTACCCCAATATCTTCCCTCACTTTATAAACATCATACAAACTTGATTCCCCTATAAATGTTGTAGCTTTTTCAAATTTTAACTCTTCTTCTCCACTTTTAAACAACATAGAATGAAATAAAATATCATAATATATAGTATATATTTCACTCTTCCCAATAATAATCGCAAAATTATTAGGGCGAATTAAAATAATTTTTTCAAATTCATCTCCAAATCTCAAGTTTCCATCAAATTCTCTAATACCTACAAGTTTTTCTTCACTAAAACCAATACTAAATATCATTATGAATATCATTACTAATAATTTTTTCATAAAAACCTCCTATTTTTTAAAACTAAAAGTTAATTAAAGCTTATTTTTTCTATATTCTCTAACTCCGCCTCAACTTTTTCCAGTAATTTTTTAGATTTTTTTATTATCTCAAAACCTTTCCCATTTAAATTCATGTCCAATATAGAATACTTCCACATTTCTTCTAACCCGCCCTGAGGAATTTTATCCCTTATAGCTCTCATCAAATATTTCATTTTTTCTTTAACCATTCATAACTTTTCGTCTTTCCCATATATTCTCCCCCCATCCAAAACCCCCACTATAATAAACTTACTCTTTTTTAAGGTGTTTCCTTTAAAATAGCTAATCATTCTCGCTTCGGTTTCTTTTACGAAGTCAACATTTGTAAATTAAGATTTTATAAGCTTAATTTCAATAATCATTGAAAACACCATAAAAAGGAAGAGTAAACTAAAAAAGGATTAAACTCTTTAGTCTAATCCTTTCAATACATCCAATATATCCCCTAATTTAAATCCTCTTCTCATAAAATAGGCAACCTGTTTGTTCTTCTCTTTATTTTTTACCTTATGGAGTAAATCCGATATCATCTTCTTTTCATCCACCTCCTCCTCCCCATAGATACTGTCTATGATGGAAGAGTCTATTCCTTTTAGATGAAGTTCGTACTCTACCCTCTTTCTACCTAAACTTTTTTTTGAACTTATATAAAATTCAGCATAACTATAATCATCTAAGTACCCTAACTCAGATAATTTAGAGATTACTTTTTGGAGTTCCCCTTCTACTACTGAACTTCTCTTATATTTCATTCTCAATTTTTGCAGGAGCTCCCTCGCTGTATAATCACGTTTAGACAATAAAAAATACGATTTTGAAAGAACTGAATCATAGATAATATTGTGATATTCATCTACACTGATCTCACTATCTGTTTTTATCCTATATTTAGCCTTTATATCCCTATTTATATCTACGACTTCATCATTTTCAAGGTATACCTTATTTTTCTGAAATTTCAATATCTTCATTTACAACCTTTTCCTCTACTACTGGATATAAAATTACATTTACTTCTTTTTCTATCTGACCTAAAAGATCCTTGTCTTCCTCTAATCTGGCTTTCACATTTTCCCTACCTTGACCCAATCTAATATCACCATAACTAAACCATGCTCCCGATTTTGCCACGATATCATTTTCAATACCTATATCTAGTATTTCTCCTACTCTAGAAATTCCTTTCCCATACATTATTTGGAAGGCAGCTTCCTTAAATGGAGGAGCTATCTTATTTTTAGTTACTTTTACTTTAGTTTCGTTTCCTAAAATATCATCACCTTGTTTTACCGATCCTACTCTTTTTATCTCAAGTCTTACAGATGAATAGAATTTAAGAGCTCTACCACCCGTTGTTGTAGTTTGTGGCCCAAACCCAAATCCACCGATTTTTTCTCTTATTTGGTTGATAAAGATCATGGTAGTCTTAGATTTATTGAGATTAGCCGTCAGCTTTCTCAATGCTTTAGACATCAATCTAGCCTGTAGTCCCATCTGCTGATCGCCCATCTCTCCATCGATTTCTACCTTAGGTACCAGTGCTGCTACCGAGTCAATAACTATTACATCCACTGCTCCTGATCTTACCAGCATATCTGCAATCTCCAAGGCTTGTTCTCCGTAATCTGGCTGAGATATCAACAACTCGTCCACATCAACCCCTAAAGCTTTTGCATATTTAGGGTCTAATGCATGCTCTGCATCTATAAACGCAGCTATTCCACCCATCTTCTGTGCTTCTGCTATCGCATGAAGAGCTATAGTTGTTTTACCCGAACTCTCAGCTCCATAAACCTCAATAACTCTTCCTCTAGGAAATCCTCCGAGCCCTAATGCTTTATCCAAATTTATACTTCCAGTAGGTATTACCTCTACATTCATATGGACATTTTCTCCCATTTTCATTATAGATCCATCACCATACTCTTTCTTTATCTGTCAACATAGATAATTTCTTCTACAAATCATTAAACTAAAAAAATTGGTTTTAATAAAAAAACCATCAAAATTGATGGTTTTTTATATTATTATTTAATGTATATCCTAGATTCATAAGGCCTAATTTCATCACTTTCATCATTATAATTACTATTCAGAAGTTTATAGCCTTCTAAATCTATATTATATTCAACCTTTTCCTTATAGAAATTACATATTACTAACATCTCTTGATCTTCATATTTTCGTTTATACACATATAATTGAGAATTATCGATATCTATTATTTCGTAACTACCATAAGCCACTATTTGAAATTCTTTTCTGATTTTTAACAATTCTTTATAGTGATAAAATATAGAGGTTTTGTCCAAAAGTGCATTTTTTGCATTTATTTTTTCATAATTTTCACATAAAGACAACCAAGGAGCTCCATCTGTAAATCCTCCATTTTCACTGTTATTCCACTGCATAGGAGTTCTAGAGTTATCTCTAGATTTTTCTCCTAATATTTCCAATATTTCATCCTCTGATTTGCCTTCTGACTTCAATATTTCATAATAATTTAAAGACTCTACATCCCTATACATATCTATAGATTTATATTTTGCATTGGTCATCCCAAATTCTTCTCCTTGATATATATACGGAGTTCCTTTCATCATGTGAATAGCTGTTCCAAGCATTGTAGCGCTTTCCCTATGATACTCTGCATCATCTCCAAATCTGCTAACTACTCTAGGCTGATCATGATTACACCAATACTCAATTCTTTTTCCTTTATACTGCTGTATTTAATACAGTTATCGATAGTTGTACTGCTCATCTCTCCTACAGTAACAATATCATCATATCTGCCAAATGTTCTTTCATTTAATTCTTTTAAATATTTATGTATTTTTGGACCATCTGTATAGAACCGTCTTCCATCACCTGTTTCGTCATCCATATATACATCAGGCTTACTTATAAGATTTATCACGTCCAGCCTAAATCCCTTAACTCCTTTTTTCAACCAAAAATTAGTTATTTCATATATTTCTTCCCTCACTTCTGGATTTTCCCAATTGAGATCTGCCTGAGTTTTGTCAAATAAATGAAGATAATATTTATCTAATTTTTCAACATATGCCCATGCTGTCCCCCCAAATTTAGATATCCAGTTAGTAGGGACTTTTCCATCTTTAGATTCTTTAAATATATAATAATCCTGATATTTTTTCTCTCCTTTAAGTGCCCTTTGAAACCAGTCATGATCAGTAGATGTATGATTAAACACCATATCCAGCATAATTTTCAATCCACGTTTTTTTGATTCTTCTATTAATTTTTCAAAATCTGCCATAGTTCCAAACTCTGAATTAATCTTAGTATAGTCAGCTATATCATAACCGTTATCATTCATAGGAGATGGATATATCGGAGTCAACCATATAAATTCTACCCCTAATTCTTTTATATAATCTAATCTTTCTATTATTCCTTTTATATCTCCTTGACCAGAACCAGTCGTATCATTAAAACTTTTTGGATAAACCTGATACACAGATCCCTTTGCAAACTCTCTCATATCCACTCCTCTTCTACATTAATCTTTAAAATTACATTTTTTTATTTTATAAAAAGTTATTTTACATCTATATAATTTAAAGGGATTCACTGGAAACCCCTTTAAACCATACATATTATTTAATCTCAGATAATGCCACTTTATTCACGCTGAATTGTTTCTTTTTAAATACAGCTATAGTAAGAGCGACTGGGACAACGATTGCAATCAACATACAAATCGAATATACTCCCCAATATTGCGGCTTAATAGATAAAATTCCTGGTAGTCCGCCTACCCCTATACCATTTGACATTACACCAAACATCCCCGCAACCATTGCGGCAGCAGCTGATCCAATCATCGCACATAACATAGGATATTTATATTTCAAATTAATACCATACATTGCTGGTTCCGTTACTCCTAAATATGCTGATATAACAGCTGGTACAGATACTTCTCTTTCGAGTTTATTTTTTCTATTAGCTATTACTATACCCAATACAGCTGACCCTTGAGCTATATTCGATAAAGCTATTAACGGCCACAACATAGTCCCGCCTAAGTTTTGAACTAATTGTAAATCCACTGCATTAGTTGTATGATGTACACCAGTTATTACAAGGGGTCCATATAAAAATCCAAATAATGCCGATCCTATTACTGCAAAACGCCGCCAAAGACATACCTGCTAATATAGCCGGAATTACTTGTGCTTGATATCCTACTTTTTTCATAGTTACAAAACCAAAATTCCACACATCCGGTTCTACTACCCCAATGTCATAGGCATTCATTAATTGACCTGACACCAGAGTAATACCTAAAACTATACCCAGTATAGGTGTCCCTCCCATTTTTTTAACCACTGACCAAGTTACACCTACTGGCAGAAAATGAAATATTGCTTCTCCTATAAGCCACAAGAAAGAATGTACTCCAGCCCAGAACTGACTTACCTCTGTAAGTGTTTGCGTTCCACCATTCATCAACTTAATATCACCTATTATATTTCTAAATCCTAATATAAGACCTCCAACTATAATTGCCGGTAATAATGGCACAAATATTTCCGCTAGATGCGATATTGTTCTCTCCAGTACATTCATATTTTGTTTCGCTACTTTTTTAGCTTCATCCTTATTCATAGATGCTACCCCTGTTTGATCTATGAATTCATTATAAAAATCTTTTACTCCAGGTCCAATTATCACTTGAAATTGTCCACCACTAGTAAAAGTACCCTTTACAGATTTTAAAGCCTCTATCTCCTCTATCTTAGCCTTTTCCACATCATTTAAAACAAACCTCATCCTTGTAACACAGTGACTTAAAGCTGCAACATTTTCTTTTCCGCCAACAAACTCAATAAGTTTTTTTACGTCATTTTTTGAAATTTTAGCCATTTCAACTCCTCCCCCTATTTTATTTTTAATTTTTTTAGATAAAAGCATTCATGGGAACGTTCCCAATTTTGTGTAAAAAAATTTCTATAAAACATAATATCACACTTTTTTAATGTCCGTCAATTATTTTGTATTTTTTTAGTATCTTTTGTATTGAATTTTGCTGTTTTTAACTTTTTTATAGACCTTCCTATTCACCTTTGACTAAGTGTGATTCCATAACTATTTTTTCATCTGTAGATACCCCAGATAACATCTTAAAAATCATTTTTCCCGCCTCTATTCCTGATTTTTTATAAGATAAATTCACCGTAATATGATTTTTATATAAAAAACTTAATAATTCATTTTTTCCTATACCACTAACAACTATGTTCTCAATGTGTTTTTCTAACAAATATTTTCTCACTCCTAAAACCAAATTATCGGTGGCACAGACTATTGCATCTATTTCATGCTCCATTAAAACTTCAGTCAACTCATAGGCCTTCTTATAGGTGAAATCTCCAAAGGCACTTATATTTTTCATATTATTTTCATTTACAAATTTCTCATAAGCCTGATATCTCCTATATCCAGTAGTTCTATCGCTCAAATCTACTCCCATATAGCCTATTTTTTTTAATCCCATATTCTGAAATTCTTTCAAAATTTTTTCCACAGCACCATAATCATCATAAACTATCGAAGTGAACCCTTTTACTTCTTGACCCATCATAATAACTGGGACTTTTATTTTTTTAAGATAATTATATTCTACACCACTAGTAGCAAACAGAATTATCCCTTCCACTTTTTTATTCATAAACATCTCTATATGTTCCTTTGTTTTTTCTCGATCAAATAAACTCTCAGCAAGTACCACATCATAACCCATACTGTAGATGATCTCTAGCATACCCCTGACAGCCTGTGCTTCAGATGACGAATCTAAACGACTAGTGATAATACCGATTACACGACTATTATTTGATCTCATTCCCCTTGCACTTATGGATGGTTTATAATTCATCTCATTTATAACTTTCAATACTTTTTCTCTGGTTTCTTCCTTTACATTTTGATCGTGATTCAATACACGAGATACCGTTGATTTTCCTACTCCAGATTTTTTAGCTACATCAAATATAGTTAATTTTTTCATTAAATCACTCCATTTTTTTACATATACTATTAATATATAGTTTACTCCTTTATCATTTTTTTACAAGTTATTTTCATAGAATCTATTATTTATATCTTAATACAAAAAAACCAGTCAACAGACTGGTTTAAAATTTTATAAATTGGAGGCGACGACCAGATTCGAACTGGTGATGGAGATGTTGCAGACCTCTGCCTTACCACTTGGCGACGTCGCCATTATATTTATTTATTTATTAATCTTATAAAATGGTGCCTTGACGCGGAATCGAACCACGGACACGAGGATTTTCAGTCCTCTGCTCTACCGACTGAGCTATCAAGGCATCATATATGGCGGGAGTGACGAGACTCGAACTCGCGACATCCTGCGTGACAGGCAGGCACTCTAACCAACTGAGCTACACCCCCATAATGATATATAAGATTTAAATGGTGCTCGCAACAGGACTTGAACCTGTGACCCCCTGCTTGTAAGGCAGGTGCTCTCCCAACTGAGCTATGCGAGCATTCGTTTTTTCAGAACTCATTAAGTATACTATAAGTAGTTTTTGTTTGCAAGTTTTTTTTTATTTTTTTTGAAAAAATATTTTTTTTCTAAAAAAATAGAAATATCTAAATTTTTATAGAAAAAGGTCGGTCTAATCTACAATATTTAAACTATCTATACAAAGTTTTCTAAATGTTCAACTCATAGTAATATCCATAGGCTATTTTTCTGAAAATTCAACTCCCAAACTAATCATTATTTACATATTTTTTTGTCCTTTAGTCTCCCCATATTCAAATCTTTTATGTTATCACCTTGCCATTTTACATTTTAAATACTATACTTATATCAACAAAATTAGGAGGTATAACTCATGAATTCATACATAGTCGATACTAATGTTATAATTGCTAATCCATTCTTTATGAGGGATTTTAATGATTGCGAGATAATCATTCCTATCTACGTACTAGAAGAATTAGATAAAATTAAATCCAGAGAAGGAAACAGCGGATTTCGTGCTAGACAATTTTTTAGATTTTTTAAGGAGATCGAAAAAAATGGAAATCTTATAGAGGGAATAACAGTCAATAATAAAGTTATTTTAAAAACAGAGATTCAGGGAGATCTTTCCCTTATTCCTGATAGTTTAGACCAAAACTATGTAGATAATAAAATCTTATCCCTTATGATGATGCCAAAATACAAAGATAAAACTCTTTTGACCAACGACGTCAGTATGAGGGTCAAAGCTTCTTCTTTAGGAATACATTGCCTTATCTTAGATGCTTCCGATAAACACAAACTAGATGATCTCTATACAGGAGTTATTACTTGTGAAGTTACCCCTGATATGGTAAAAAAATTCTATACAGCTAAAGAGATCTCCCTGGAAGATCTAAAAATTAAATCTATGAACCCCAATCAATTTTTTTATGGTTATACAGAATTTACCTACAACCAGATTGTTGGTAAATTTGATAAAAAAAGAAATAAGGTTATAAAATTAAAATATGATGATGCTAAAATATATGGTATCTCTCCTAAGGATATCAGACAAAAATTTGCCATTGACGTTCTCCTTGATCCAAAAATTCCATTTATCACAATCACTTCTAGGCAAGGATGTGGTAAGACTCTTTTAGCAATTGCAGCAGCCTTAGAGCAAGTACTAGAAGGGAACCGTTATGAAAAGATATTAATCGGTAAAAATACAGCCCCTGTAGATAAATGGAGTTATCAAGGATTCACTACTGGAGATACAGAAGAAAAATTATTGACGCATTTTGCCAACTATACCACTACCTTTGAAAATATTCAGCATCTCAGGGGTAAAAAACCTCGTAAAGGGGTAGAAATTTTACAGGGACTGATGGATCAAGATAAAGTAGAAGTCTTGGATATTTCTTCTATTCTAGGATCAAGTTTTCTCAATAAAATTGTTGTAATAGATGAAGCCCAATCATTTGATATCCATGCTATGAGATCGATGATTACAAGGATAGGAGAGGGAAGTAAATTAATCTTGATAGGAGATATCGCTCAGCAGACGGTCTCTAGATTAGATCCAGACAAATCAGGGCTATACGCATCTATTGAATGGCTGAAAGAACTTCCTGAAACTGCTCATATCACATTAAATAAAGTTCATCGAAGTGAATTTGTAGATAAAGCCAGCTTGATTTTCGATAAGAAAATTTTTGGATAATCTTTTTTGACACAGATTTTAAAGAGATGAATAATATAGTATTATTGTAAAAAATAAAATTAGACAAATATTAATATTTGTCTAATTTTATAAACTATTATTTTATAATTTTTATAATGTTATTTGAGCTTCTTTTATACTACTTCGGTTTTCCCCTAAGAGAATGAGAATCTTTCTTTAACTTTAATTTTTTTCTGAATGTATCCCGGGAATATAATTCCAAATAAAATTATTAAAATTCCAATCCATTGAATCATTGATGAACTTTCATGTAATATTGTTGTAGATGCTAATATGGCCACTGGCAGTTCTACCGATGCAAGAATTGATGTCAAACCTACACCAACAACAGGAACCCCTATTGAAAAAAATAATGGTGGGATAATCGTTCCAAAGAATGCTACTGCTACCCCATATTTTAATAGAGGTAAAACAATTTTAAGATTTCCAATAAATGTAGGAGGAAATAAAATCACTATAAAAATAAATGCTCCTGTTAACATTAACGCACTTCTTTGAATTGGATCCACACTCAATGCAACTTTCCCGCTGACAAAGGTAAATGCTGTATATGAACACGCTGCAAGGAGTCCATATATTGTCCCTAAAAATGTTAAGTTAGTTAATCCTCCATCAAAAATATTCGACGAAAATGCCGTTCCTATTAAAAGTAATACAATCGACATTACCTGGGTCTTAGAAGGCAGTCTTTTTTCCAAAATACATTCCACTAAATTTCCCATCCATGTAAATTGAAAAAGTAATAATATCGCCATTGAAGCTGGAATTTCTTGAACAGATTTATAATAAATTATACTGGTGAATCCAATCGGAATCCCTGTCAATATAAGCTTCATCGAATCTTTTTTATTAAAATTCATCCTATATTCTTTATTTATTAGTTTTTTTAAAAAGACCAATAGCCATAAAACTAAACATCCTATTCCTGCTTGAGAAAATACAATCTGCCCCAATGTAAACCCGTCATCATAAGCTAACTTTACAAAAGTTGAAAGAACCCCATAACTTACAGCACCCAATAGAACGAAGATTATATACTTCGTTGTTGATTTATTTTTTTTCATTTTTTCATCTCCTATTTTCTTAAATAATCCTATAAAAAAAAGGGCACACATGTGCGCCCATAGAAAGAAGATTTTTTGCTCTCCTAGTAGATACTCTTTTAGCATATTTAAAAGATTATATGGAATTACTTGTTTTTATATCTGTTAAAAACAATATCATAATTTCCAAACTTTTTCAATCTTTATAAAACTCAATCTTCTACTAAAAAAATTATTTTAACTTTAAATTTTTCATACTTATATCCAGTGATGTATATGAATGAGTAAGGGCTCCAGAAGATATATAATCTACTTTCAATCCTCTAATCTCTGTTATCCTCGCTTCATCTATATTTCCAGATATCTCGACTATGGCTTTCCCATCTATTATTTCAATGGCTCTTCTCATGGTTTCTACATCCATATTGTCCAGCATTATAATATCTGCTCCTACCTCTATAGCTTCCCTTACCTGATCTAGACTCTCCGTTTCCACCTCTATCTTCTTTACAAAGGGATGATTATTTCTCACAGCTAATACTGCTTCAGTAAGGCTACCACCAGCGGCCATTATGTGATTGTCCTTAATCATAGCCATATCCATCAGATTATATCTATGATTATTCCCCCCTCCTACTTTCACTGAATATTTTTCTAAATATCTCAAATTAGGAGTTGTCTTTCTGGTATCCATAAGTTTTATTCTTGTTCCATCTAAAATCTTTACCATTTTACTTGTTTTAGTAGCTATCCCTGACATTCTTTGAATCAAATTTAGAGCTACCCTCTCACCGCTCAGTATGTTTTTTGCTATTCCAGATATCTTAGCTATAATTTCTTTGGGTTTTACTAGCGATCCTTCAGTAGTCATAAATTCTACCTCTACATCACCTAGGATATCAAAAGTTCTTTTAAAAATCTCTAATCCACATATTATCCCCTCTTCCTTAGCTATCAAATCCACCTCACATATAGCCCTGGCATCTAAGATCGAATTTGTCGTTATATCATCTATTACAGCATCTTCCAACAGTGCATCTTTTATCACCTTATCAATTAATAGAAAGTTCATCCTTCAAATCCTCCCTAACCTTTAATATCTCATCTATAACCAATCTTTTATTACTTTCCTTTATCTTTTCTATATTTATATTTTTCTCTACTTCTACTTGTTTATCTTTCCCTCGCTTTGACCATATTTCTTTATTTATGTCATTAGCTACCCTATTTCCAAATACCAAACCCTCTAATAGGGAATTGCTAGCAAGTCTATTTTTCCCATGAAGTCCTGTAAATGCAACCTCACCACAGGCATATAGGTTATTTAAGTTCGTCTTCCCATCCATATCTACCGTGATCCCCCCCATAAAATAATGCTGAGAGGTTGTTACTGGGATCATGTCTTTCGTAAGATCATAACCCTTCTCCAATAAATTTTCATATATTCCTTTAAATCTTACCCTTAAAAAATCACCCTTTAATTTCGTAGCATCTAAATATACATAAGGGGAACCTATCTCTTTTTTCTTTGCTTCAATACTAGCTGCGACTACATCCCTAGGGAGGAGCTCATCTACAAATCTATTTCCTTCTAGATCTTTTAGCTCTGCCCCTTCTCCTCTAAGAGATTCTGAGATCAAAAATCGTCTTTCACTTTGAGGATCATAAAATGCTGTAGGATGAAATTGAATAGCACCTATGTTGGATATCTCTACCATGTTTTTTTTTGAAAGAGCAATTCCTATTCCCTTAAGGTTTCTTCTGTTGGTAGAATTTTTAAACAATCCTCCAATACCACCAGTAGCTAAAACCACCTTCTTCCCCCAAAATTTCAATATGTCTTTATTTTTATTACATCCTAATACTCCACAAGAGTTCCCCTCAGAAACTATTAAATCCAAAATTTCAACTTTTGAATAGATTGTTATATTCTTTCTTTTTTTCATCTTTTCTACCAATGTCAAAAAAATATATTTTCCAGTTTGATCGTTTGAATACAAAATTCTTCTCTTAGAATGGGCAGCCTCTTTGGTATATAATATATTCCCATCATCACCCCTATTAAAAGGTACCCCCATAGATACCAATTTTTTTATATTTTTCTCTGCTTCTTTGGCTATCAATTTCACCGTTTCTAAATTATTTTCATTCCCACCTGCATAGAGAGTATCCTTGATAAAAGACTCCCTATCCTCTTTCCCTCTAACTGTAGTTATTCCACCCTGGGCTAAATATGTGTTGCAATTTTCTAATTTATCGTTAGTAATTATTGCAATCCTTAAATCACTGTTAATATTAAGCGCTGTATAGATTCCCGCTATTCCAGTTCCACAGATTATTACATCATAATTCATATTTACCCTCCTGCATATTTATGCATATTTAGAAGAGAAACCTTGGCTTTTTTTATAAGCTCTTTATCCATTTTTATCTCGCATTTTTCGTTTTCTAAAGCATCTACGATCGTTTCTATAAACACTCTTT
This sequence comes from Fusobacteriia bacterium 4572_74, assembly GCA_002084825.1. GTDB lineage: Bacteria > Fusobacteriota > Fusobacteriia > Fusobacteriales > Fusobacteriaceae > Psychrilyobacter. The sequence goes on along the minus strand of NBMF01000001.1, from coordinate 21,458 downwards.
TCATCGATGAACATACCATATACGGAAGATAAAAAAATTTTTCTGGACTGTCTTTTTTTAACTGATGATGAATTCCTCTTTCTGTTACTACAATAAATTCTTTATTGGGAGAAGTTTTAGCATAGTTTAATATTCCAGCTGTACTCCCTACATAGGTAGAGATATCTCTTATCTCTTTTTGACACTCTGGATGAGCTAAAATCTCCACTTTCCCATGTTCTTCTAACAATTTTTTTATATTTTCTAAAGTCACCTTATGATGTACATTACACTGCCCATCAAATGGGATAATTTTTTTATCTGTCTGTTCTGCTACATATGAAGCCAAATTTTGATCAGGTACAAATATTATCTCATCGGCATCTATATTTTCAACAATTTTTAAAGCTGAAGAAGAGGTACAGCAAGCATCTGATACTGCCTTTACCTCACTAGATGAATTTATATAGGTTATTACTTTAGCATTTGGATGTTGTTTTTTCATCTCCAATACCAATCCAGGAGTAGCTTGATGTTCCATACAACAAGTGGCCTCTCCATGAACGGGGAATAATACTTTCTTCTCAGGAGAAAGTATCTTAGCACTTTCAGCCATGAATTTCACACCACAGTATACGATTATATCGGCATCACTGTCTCTTCCTACTTCACTTAAATAATAAGAATCTCCTACATAGTCAGCAACATCCTGTACATCTGCATTTTGATAATAATGTGCAAGAATTATTGCATTTTTCTCTTTTTTTAATTTTTTTAACTTATCCAACTGATTCATAACATCCCCCATTTTTTTATTTAAAATATCTATACAATTTAAATTCTAGTACCTTTTTTCAATAATTTCAAGGGGGAAAAGATAATTCGAAACATAAGTTATTTTTTTCCCAATACTAACTAGAAGATAAAAAACACTTTTTCTTGAAACAAAAGAGCTATAAGCTACATAAGTGAAAAAAATAACTATAACACATTTTTATTTTCAAAAAAAAATTCCCAGTTATTTTCATAACTGGGAATAATTTTTATTATTTTTTGCTTTTTAACTCCTCAACTTCTAGCCATGACTCACTTTCTATCATAGCTGCATTTATAGTTATCTTTTTACCCATCTTTGTTTTAAATTCCTTAACCACCTTTGTTTCTAATCCATCTGCACCTTTAAATCTAACTTCTATAGTGTGATTAACACCCTTTATATATTCTCTTTTTTTCTTCTTTTTCTTTATTTTAACTTCTTTTTTTCCATCTAAGATATAATAAGCATTTTTAGGAGTATATTTTTCTCCTTTATTCTCTATAAATACAGCGTGTTCCTTTCCGCTTATAAATAAAAATACTCCTAAAAGGATCATAGCTAGAATAACACCTATTCTTATAACAAGAATTTTCATTATTTTTCACCTCCAGAAAGTTGCATTTCCATCATTTTCTTTCTTTCAGCTTTATTTTCCTGTTCCCTTCTCCATTGATGTAATACTAAAGCTAGGGCTATTACTCCGTAAGAAATAAATACTCTAAAAAACTCTCCTATTTGAGCTGATCCAACTAATTCCTTTCCTGCCCTTGGTGATATCACAAACATCAGATGAAATAATATTATTCCACCTAAGGCATTGGGTATACTAGCTTTTACAGCCGTTGCCCCTCCTATTAGGATCGCTGCGATAGAGAACATTCCTATCTGCTCATGACTGTTATATGTATTCATCGTCCCTATATTTTGTAAAAATATTATCTGCCCAATAGAGGCTAATACAGTAGATATTACAATAGATAAGATTCTGGTTCTTTCCACTGCTATTCCTGCTGATTTTGCTATTTCCATATCCTGTCCAATAGCCCTCATATCTTGACCTAGTTTAGTTTTTCTAAACCAGACTATAAATAAACAAAGGGCTCCAATTATTAATATAGTCAGAAGAGGTATTGTAAATTGCCCCACTTTTAGAACTATAGATCGATCCAGTACTTGACGAATATTTTTTAAATCGATAGCATTTCTAATCCCATATCCTCGACTGAGTATTATTTTTTTATTTGTCATAGGAATGATATTTCCCATCCCATATAAAACCACCAATTGATAGACACCATTTATAAAAAATCCCATAATTATGGAAGTTATCATCTCTCTGCCTTTAGCTTTATTTAATATATATCCACCTAACATACCCAATAAGATAGCAATTGGTAATGAAATTAAGATCGCTAATACAATCCCTTCCATTCCCGCTATCCTCCAATCGGTAATAAAAATTAATCCCAATTGACCAGCCATAGCTCCTAAAACTATTCCAAAATTAAGTCCCATTCCTGCAACTACTGGTATAATAAGAGACAGTACTAAAAATGAGTTTCTAGAAAGTCTAGTAATCATTTCTTGAACTAAATATCCCCCTGACAATCCAGACATCGGAATAGCCATAATAATCATTATTAATATCACTATCGGTACTATATTATTTATAAGAAATTTTTTACCTCTATTTTCCATTCTTTTTACCCCCTTTCCTAGTCAAAGCATAGAGAATCATTCCATTTGAAATTATTATCCTCAAGGTTTCTGACATATCTGTTTTGACCAAGTTATTTATTACCGAAGGTGTCATTGTCAGGATCCCTTGGAATAAAAAAGTCCCTATCATTACATTTATTACAGTTGCTTTGTTTACAGAAGCCCCTCCTATAAGGATCGCTGCAATCGCTGGAAATGCCATATAAAATGGTGCTAAGTATAATTGTATAAATCCAAAACTTTGTTGATATACTATTATTCCTATTGCAGCTAACATCGTAGACATGATTACTGAATTAGTTCTTACTTTATCGATGCTTACCCCTGTTGCTAAAGCAAATTTAGGATTAGCTCCTACAGCTTTCATTGCCAAACCTGACTTAGTTTTAAAAAATCCCCACATCAAAAATGCTAAAAAACCGAAGAAAATTATCTCTCCAAATGGGATCTTATCAGCCATTGGAAATATTTTATTCAATGCTCCCTGCCAGTAATTTTCTATACTTATTGTTGTACGAAGACCAGATCCTCCATATGCCCAAATCATATCCTGGCTTTTAAAGGGCAGTATAAGCCACATGATACACATAATTGCTACCGAAGAGAATCCCACATAGGTAGCAATCATCATCTCTCCACCCTTTACCCTATTTAATATCTGTGAATAACCCCATCCAAATATAACTGCAAATGGAATCGCCATCATGATAGCTCCCCAAAACCCTAAAACTCCAGTGAGACCCATTTCCACACTAATTACTGCTCCAATCAACCCTGCTTCTACCCCTAAAGGCAGTCCAAAGTTTAACCCTGTTCCCGAATATATCATAGGCATAAGAGACAATACCAAGATAGCATTCATTCCAAACCTTATTAAGGTGTCACTTATAGATGTGCCTAAGTCTAAACCTACAAATGGAGCTGCCACATACATACTCAAAAGAAATAGTGCTATTATTACCCTCGGCCATCCCATAGTTTCTATATAACTTTTAATTTTTTCCATCAGTTCCTCCTATCCCTACCATCAATTCTCCAAATTTAATTATATCTGCTTCTGGAGGCAGTATACCAGCTACTTTACCCTCTGTTATTATAGCTATTCTATCACTGATCCCACGGAGTTCCCCAAGTTCTGAAGAAGTTATAATTATCGTAGTACCATATTTTTCATTGTATTCACGCAGAGTTTCCAAAACTAATTTTTTTGCTCCTACATCTATTCCCCTAGTTGGCTCTGAAACCATCAACAACTCAGGTTTCATAGTAAATGCCTTAGCCATACATACTTTTTGTTGATTTCCACCACTGAGTTCTCCGGCTGTTTGCTTAGAGCTTATACATCTGATCTCTAATTTCTTTATATATTCCAATGCATTTTTTTCTACATTTTTTTCATCTACCCACTCTACTAATCCACCCAGATATTTTTTGATAAATTCATTTTTGATTTGGATTGCAGGGTAGGCTATGTTATCTTCAATAGTTCCATCCAGGAGCAGTCCTACTCCTTTTCTATCCTCTGACACTAAGAAAATACCTTTTTCCAAGGGTAATTTAGGATTATTTAATTCTAAATTTTTCCCTCTAAAAGTTAGTTTTCCTCCAGCCGTATATAGCCCCATGACTCCATTTGCTATTCCTAATTTTCCCTGTCCTGCCATTCCACCGATTCCTAATATTTCACCTTTATATACTTCTAGGTCTAGTTTTTTTACTGTTTCTCCTGGCATATCCACCCAGAATTCATCTAATTTCAGAAGGACTTCTTTATTTTCAGTCACTTTTTTTACAGCTTCGGATTCACTAAAACTTCTACCTATCATCCACTCTGTTATCTCATGGGCATTAGTTTTCTTTGTTTCTATCTCCTTTATCAAGATACCATCACGGAGTACAACTACCTTGTCACTTATCTCCATGATCTCATTTAATCTATGGGTGATGAATACTATCGAGATTCCTTCATTGGCCAACCGTTTCATCGTTTGTAGCAATATTTCTGCTTCCGATTCTGTAAGCACTGCTGTAGGTTCATCAAGTACCAACAATTTGGTGTTTTTTCTCTCTATCTCCCGGGCTATCTCTGTAAATTGTTTATGTGCTACCGGCATCTCTTTTATTATAGTTTTTGGATCCATCTTTACACCTAGATGTCCTACTGCTATCCCTGCCCTAGCTTCCATCTCCAAACTGTCTAATTTTTTTATCCTATCACCAAATAAAACTTCTAAAAAACTATTTTTAGTCGATTCCCTATTAAGAACTATATTTTCAGTAGCCTCAAATCCAGGTATTAAAGAAAATTCTTGATGTACCATCCCTATCCCTACTTCTAAAGCATCAAATGGAGATTTAAAATCTATTTCCTTCCCTTCAAATTTTATACTTCCACCATATCCACCTGTTTCACGAATTACAGGCATTCCAAATATAGTTTTCATTAGAGTCGACTTTCCCGCTCCATTTTCTCCTACTAATCCTATTATTTCACCTTTGTTTATACTTATATTTATATCTTTTAGTACACAATTTTCACCAAATGATTTGGATAAATTTTCTATTTTTAAAAGTAGTTCACTCACTCAATTCCTCCTGTTTTCTCATTTAATGATAAAAAAGGGGCTTTCGCCCCTCTATTTTATCTTAGTTAGGTTTTAGTTAATTTCAAAATATTTTTTAGGAACTTCTAAGTTTGTCATATGAAGATACCCTTTTCCAAATACATATGTATCTTGATATACTAAGAAAAAATTCTCTCTTTCTATTCCATCAACATCTATATATTGACTTCCATTCCAACCTGCTCCAGGACTTTGCATTCCTAGTGATGCCATAACTTGGTCAAAGTCATCTATTTCTGATCTTCCTTCTATTACATCTATAGCATGAGTTCCTAAAGCTACTGCTGCCGCAAAATTATATGAATATGCCCATGTTCCCATTCTTCCAGAACCACCAGCTTTAACTACTGATTTTTCAACTTTCTTTAATATTTTAGGCCAATTTCCTTTTTCACTCTTATCAAATTTAACTCCTAAAGCTCCAGGATATCCCATTGTTGGAGAAGGTAAATCTGCTTCTACAAAGTATCCTCCATCTTCTGCGACTCTCTTTAATAAAGGCTCAGTTTGTGCATCATTTGTTGCGAAAAATGCAGTGTCCTTACCATATTTTTTTAACCATGATGGTACTTTTTCTAAGATAAATTGTTGAGCTCCTGCTACACCGACATCACTTACAGGGTCTGGGGCAGTCATAGTTATAAATTCCATTCCTAAATCTGCTGCTGCTTGTTTCATAATATCTCTTCTTCTAGATAAAAGTTCATAACTCATATGTCTAGGAAATGATATATGCATGAATTTCTTTGCTCCCATCTCTTGAGCAGCTTTTACAATTAAATACCCTCTAGCTATATTATCAGGGTTCAATACTAAATCTGCTACATCTGCAATCATCTCTGGATCTTCATGAGGACTGTTTGCAATTAATAGAATATCAGGATTTTTTTCCCTTACCCTTCTAAATGCTTCCACTGTTCCAGGAACAGCTTCTGTTACTACTATCGCTTTCATCTTAGGATCATCTGCTAAACTTACGATTTGAGAGATTGTAGTTTCCATCTCCTGCATAAAGTTATCTGGGTAAGTTATATGGACTACTTTCCCACCTTTTTCCGCTGCTCCAAACTGCTTTATTAATTCTTGAGCTCCTCTAAGACCGTCTTCCGATTGAGATACTGTTCCGGATACTACACCAATATGGTAGTCCGCTGAAAAAGCAAACGCTGACATTACAAACATTGTAACTAATAAAAATAATTTTTTCATTTTTTCATCTCCTCAAATAAAATTTTATACAAATACCATTTAATTAGCATTGTACTCTTTTTAAAGAATACAGTTTAAACTATTAATAATGAGTTTACTTTAATATGGACACTTTGTCAATAGTTTTGAACATTATTTATTTTTAATCTAAAAAAAAGTACTGAAATCCCAGCACTTTTTTCAAATTTACATTATATTTTAATTAATTTTTGTATATCATACTCTTATCTATCTCTTCTAAACTAGCAGCACCTGTCAGTATCATGGCTTGATATAGTTGTTTTTTCAAAGTTTCTAAAGTTAACTTAACGCCCTCCCTTCTTCCTCCTACACTTCCCCAAATAATAGGTCTTCCCACCAATACACAGTGGGCTCCAAGAGCTAAGAATTTTACTATATCCATCCCTTCCCTTACTCCTCCATCAGCTATTACTATTATCTTATTTCCTACAGCTGTAGATATTTCAGTCAGAGTCTCAACTGAACTTATAGTACCGTTCAACACACGACCTCCATGATTAGATACTATGATGCCTGCCACTCCTACTCCCATGGCTATCTTAGCTTCTTTTACACTAAGTATCCCTTTCAATATAAAAGGTAATTTAGTTGAATCTACCAATTCCTTTAACTCTTCCACTGATTTTGGTCCTACAGGCTGTCCCATGGTATTCATAACCAATAATCCAGCTCCATCTATATCTATTCCTACAGCCAGTGCTCCAGCTTCCTCTGCCATCCTTATTCTTTTTATGATCTCAAAGTTTTCCCTAGGTTTTATAATCGCTATACCATTACCATCCACCTTTTTTATAGCCTCTACTCCCCATCTATAAAAATCCGGATTTCCTCCATCACCTATCATAGCGATAGTTCCACATTCTAAACTTCCATTTACAATGTCATCGATATAATCTTTCTCTTCTATTGCTCCTCCAGCATTATAGTTTAATCCCGTTATAGGAGCTGCCATTATGGGACTAGAAAGCACCTTACCTAAAAAATTAAATTTAATATCTGGATCTTTGGCATCATGCAATGTTTTCATCATAACTCTAATTTCATTTAATTTATTATAGTTTCTCTGCATAGTTGAACCATTTCCTGCTCCTCCCATTCCTGGAACCATTCCTCTACACCATACACCATTACATTCACGACATATAGCACATACGCCCTTCATCTTTTCACGGGCATTATTTTTTACCTCTACTAAATTCATATTTAAATAACCTCCTTAAATTGTAAGAGTTACCATCGTTATGGACCCTTAGGATAATAATCAAAACTACCTCTGAAAAATTAAAAACCATTTTTTTTAGTCATGAATTATGCACCACCTCACTAACTAAAATTCTTTTTTCTTGATTAGGTTCTAATATTCCCCAATAATTTTTCTTCATTTTTATTAGTATCATTCGTGACTAAGTTTTTTTAATTTCCATTTTTTTCTCTCCTAAATTTTACCATAAAATTACAAAAGTTATACCTCTATATGATTTTTTTTAGTTTTTAAAAAACGACTAATTTTAGTATATCTTTTTTGGTTTAAAAATGATAAAATTTGTCTATTTATAGAAATAATAATTTAAATCAATGGAATTTAAAATTCATAAAGTTTATCAAATTAGGAGGGGATCAAAACAAATGAAAAGACACTTAAAGGGGTTATTTTTTGATTATTTTGTTATTAATTTAGGAGTGATATTATCAGCCATTGGAATAGGTGTTTTTTTGGTTCCTGGGAAACTAGTCAGTAGCGGAGTTCCGGGAGTTGCCACTATATTATTTTATGGGACAGGAATTCCAATTGGCCTTACTATTCTAATCTTTAATATTCCTATATTTATCTTAGGTGTAAAAGTATTCGGAAAAGAATATGGTTTCAAAACTTTTTTTGGAATTGTAGGTCTAGCCTTTTATACCCAAACATTTCTAATATTGTTAAACAATACATCCGTAATTGACTATGCAAAGGGTGGAAATTTACTCTTGGCTCCTATTTTTGGTGGATTATTCTTAGGTTCAGGAATGGGTTTAATTTTTAAATTTGGTGGAAGTATGGGAGGAGCCGATATCTTAGGACAGGTTATCAGTAAATACTCTAAGTTACCAGTTCCACACGCTATCTTGATATTAGATATTCTTGTGATGGGAAGTGGAATAGTAGTTTTTGGAATAGAAAGAGGACTCTATGCTATCCTATCTGCATTTACCTGTAATTTTATCTTAAATAAGATATTTGAAGGGATAAGCCATAGTAAAATGGTATATATTACCAGTTCAAAATATGATGAGATCCAAGAACTTTTAGCTAATAATATACAAACCGATAGTACCACTATTATGACTAAGAGTCGTATTCAAAATTCTGAAAGAAAGATGATCATGGTTATCTTAAAGAATAAACAGCTTCGTGACTTACAGGCATTTATAAAAATAATTGATCCAACAGCTTTTATAGTTATCTCGGAAGTATATGAAGTTTTTGGTGATCCAGAAGACGAATAAAAGAAATGTGACATTACATCCAATTAACCACAATCAAAGTTTTTTATAAACTTTAATTAGATAGAAAATCCCTCCTAAAAATTTAGGAGGAATTCTTATAAAACTATTGTCTGATTTCACCTTGATACTTCTTCTTGATAAGTCCTAAGATCTTATCGATTGCTGCAGTTACTTCATTTTCTTCCAAAGTTCCTGTTGTTTTTCTAAGTACTATATTAATAGCTACTGATTTTTTATCTGCCTCTACTTTTTCACCTTCATAGATATCAAATAAATTTACACTTTCAATAATATTTGAAGATTTTTTAATATCTCCTACCATATCTCCTACTAATTTATCTCTATCCATTAAGATAGCTAAGTCTCTATTTACTGCTGGATATTTTACTATCTTTTCGTATTTTATTGCAGTTTTTCCATATTTCACTATCTTAGCTAATTCTAACTCCGCTAAATATATTCTTTCCCTTGAGATAGACATAGCTTCCGCTATATCGGGATGGATCTCTCCAAAAGTTCCAATATAATCTCTTCCTATTAAGATATCTACTGCTCTACCAGGATGGTAACTTTTATTTTCAGTTCTTTTCAATTGATATCTAGTCATTCCCATATCTTTTAAGTAACTTTCTACATATCCCTTCAAGTCATAAAAATCATATGCTTCAGGCTTTGCATCCCATAGATTTCTTTCATCTCTACCAGCTAAAGCTATTCCTACTTTTACAATTTCATCAGCTAAAGTTTCTGCTTTAGTAAACGTTCTAGATACTTCAAATATCTTCAGATCATTTATATTTCTATTGAAATTATCCCTAATATTAGTAAGTAATCCATACATCAAAGTAGGCCTCAGTGTAACCATATCTTCATTAAGAGGATTTTTAATATCTATAGTCTCTACTTCTATCTTTAATTTTTCTAAAATTCCTCTAGGAATAAAGCTATAGTTTATAACTTCTTGTAATCCCATGTCTCTCAGATGTTTTTTAGAAGTATCGGTAGTTTGAAATTCTTCATCTACTACACCAGCTTTGATATTTTCTATTGGCATTTTATCTTCAATATTTTCAAAACCATACATTCTAATAATCTCTTCATACAAATCTGCCGATCTAGTTATATCATTTCTATATGGTGGCGGAGTTACAGAAATTTTATTTTCCCCTCTATTATTTATCTGCATATTTAAGCTATTCAAGATTTTCCCTACTGTATCTAGTTCTATTTCCTTGCCTACAAATTTATTTAATTTATTGATATCTAAAGAAACTTCTCTAGAAATATAAGGATCTGAATATACATCTGTATATTCTCCTACAACTTCACAATTAGTTATAGACTGAATCAGAGATGATGCTCTTTCTAGTACAACTAAAGTATTATCTCTGTCTATTCCTCTTTCAAATCTATATGAAGCGTCAGAAAATAACCCTAATTCCTTAGCTGTTTTTCTTATATTTTCAGGAGTAAAATATGCTACTTCCAATAATATATCAGTAGTATTCTTATCTACCTCTGAGTTTTGTCCACCCATAATTCCAGCTATTGCTACAGCTTTTGCCTCATCAGCTATTACTAATTCTGAGTTATTTAATTCCCTTTCTTCACCGTCTAAAGTAATGATTTTTTCACCTTTTTTAGCTTCTCTCACAATTATTTTTGAACCATCTAATTTAGAGTGGTCAAAAGCATGCATAGGCTGATTATATTCAAACATAATATAGTTAGTTACATCTACAATGTTATTTATTGGTCTAAGTCCAATAGCTTTCAATCTTCTCTTTAACCATTCTGGTGACTCTTCCACCTTTACGTTTTTCAATATTCTAGTGCTATATCTAGTACATCTTTTATCATCAACAATATTCACAACAATTCCAGCTGGTCCAGTTATAGTTCTGAGATCAGATGTAGGGTATTTTACCTTTCTATCATAATAAGCTGCTACTTCCCTTGCGATACCAATGTGAGATAAACAATCAGGTCTATTAGGTGTAATTTCTAATTCAAAAATTACGTCATCTAATCCTAAATATGTTTTTATATCTTTTCCGATAGGTGCATCTTCAGATAGGATAACAATTCCATCACCATCTGTACCCATTCCTAATTCTACCTCTGAACAAAGCATCCCTTGAGATTCTACTCCCCTTATTTTAGATTTCTTTATCTTAAAGTTTCCAGGTAAAACAGCTCCTATTTTGGCTACTATTACTTTGTCTCCTAATTTATGATTAGGAGCTCCACAAATTATTTGTAATGAAGTTTCTTCCCCTACATTTACCTTTAATAGTGATAATTTATCAGCATCAGGATGTTGTCCATATTCTACAATATGTCCTACAACTACATTGTCTAGATGTTGTCCTTGCTCTTCTATTGCCTCAACTTCTTGTCCAATCATAGTTAGGGCATTTTCAAGCTCTTTAACATCTTCATTTATCTCTACATATTCTTTTAACCATTCTAAAGATATTAACATTTTTTCCTCCAAATTATTAACTTTTCCTCCTAGGTTTCCACTTTAAAAAAGTGAAACCAAAGCTAAAATAATTAGCAATAGTTTGCTCTTTAGTAAAGAGTAAACGACAACAAGGAAAGAGTTGTGTTTTTTTCTATTTTTTTTAAACATTATGAAAAGATGAGAGTCTATTAAAAGTTAAACTGCTTTAAGAATCTCATATCATTGTCATAAAATGCTCTTAGGTCATCTATACCGTGTCTTAGCATCGCAATTCTTTCTATTCCCATTCCAAATGCAAATCCACTTATTTCATCTGCATCATAATTTACACTTTTTAATACTTCAGGATCTACCATTCCGCAACCCATTATTTCTAACCAACCTGTATTTTTACAAAGTCTACAACCTTTTCCTTTACAAATTACACATTCTACGTCCATCTCTGCTGAAGGTTCTGTGAATGGGAAAAAATGAGGTCTAAACCTTACGTTAGTTTCTCCAAATACCTTGTTTACAAATTCTGTTAAGATTGCTTTTAAATTAGCAAATGATATATCTTCTCCTACCATCAATCCTTCCATTTGGTGGAACATAGGTGTATGAGATACATCATAATCAGATCTATATACCTTTCCTGGACAGACCATCCTAAATGGTGCTGTTTTATTTTGCATATATCTAATTTGTACAGGTGATGTATGTGTTCTTAATACTGTATTATCATCAATATAGAAAGTATCCTGTAAATCTCTCGATGGATGAGTTTCTGGTATATTTAATGCATCAAAGTTATTAAATGTAGTCTCTAATTCCGGCCCTGCTGCTACATCAAATCCCATCTCTATAAATATATTTTTTAAGAAATCCATAGTTTCTGTTATAGGATGTAATCTACCAGTTCCTGTTTCCCTTCCTGGTAAACTAACATCTATAGTTTCATTATTCATTCTTTCTGTTTTTTCTATATCCTTTAGCTCAGTCATCTTAGTTTCGATTTCATTTGTAATAAAATCCCTGACTTCATTAGCTAATTGACCAATAACAGGTCTTTCTTCCTTAGATAAATTTCTCATACCTTTCATGATATCTGTCAATTTACCTTTTTTCCCCAAAATCTCTATCTTTAGATCTTCTAATTCTTTTACACTAGTTACCGAAGTTAAGCTAATAGCTACTTCATCCTTTAGAGCATTTATTATTCCTTTCATTTTGCCTCCTAAATACTTCTCACAATATCCTATATTTATAAAGTAAATTAATAGTATATTGGTGATGCCCTTTACGGGTACTTATATCATTAATCTCATAGTATTTTATCAAATTTTTGATAATTATCATACTTTTTTTTGGTTTATAGTTTCCTATGCTCTATATTGATTTTATCATTATTTATATTCAATATACCATACAGCCCATCCTTCACTGCTCCTGGATTGAATAAAATCATCTCTTCTTCCTCTAAATAAGGGATATGTGTATGTCCAAAGATACATAGATCATTACCTCTATCCTTAGCCTCCATCCTCAAATAATCATAACTTATCTTAACTCCGTATAGATGACCATGAGTCAAAAATATTTTTTTACCTAAGAGTTCAAATTCTAAAGTATCCTTCGTATTATGATCCATATAATCACAGTTTCCTCTGACTATATAATATTTAGAATCTACATATACATACGATAGCTCCTCAACATCTTTGCTATAGTCTCCAGCTGAGATAACCACATCCGGAACTTCCTTCTCCCATATTTTCATCAAATTATCCAGCCTCGAATGACTATCCGATACTATCAATATTTTCATAATGACTCCTTTCGCCTCTTTCTTTTAACATTGAAAGAGTCTAAATTAATTTAGGAGAAGAACACTGGCTCTCCTCCTAAAAAATTTTTATTTATATAAAAAATCATCCTATAAATATAGGAATATCTATATTTTCCAATAATTTTAGACCTGTATTTCCAGTCAGTCTTTCCAATAGGAAAGAGTGTTTAAGATCTCCCATAATTAAGACATCAAATTCTTCACTCTTTTCAGAGATTATATTTATAGGTTTCCCCTCTAATTCCAAAGTATTCAATGTTTTCCCTGCTATTTCCATATATTTTGAAAATTCATTATCAGTTTCATCATCTAAATTTACAGCTACAGAGGTAAAATCATTTAATTTACCAAACATATTTAAAAAGGTAAAGATAGATTTATTTACCCTTTCACTTTTGTCGTTGGCAATCATTACTTTTTCTACTTTTAAACTATTATTTTCAGGAATTAGTAGAACAGGTTTATAATGATGTCTGAGAAGATCTTTTTGGTCAGCCGTAATAGTCTTAGATTTTTCAACTATTATCAGATCAAATCCCAACATTTTTTCTTGTACTATCTCTTGGACAACGCCTTCTTCTATTAATAGATGATTCAATGGGAAATAATTTTTAAATATTTTTTGTAACTCTTCCACCTGGATATTTTCTGATTTTTCCCACTCTCTAATCAAAAAATTAGCTGAGTTATCTACTACTAATCCCTCTACTGTAGGAGGCAATACTTCATACTTTCTTATATCTCTAATATATAGCCCATACACTTCTGTTCCATACTTTTCTTTTAAATGCTGTCCTGTTTTAAGTAAATTATTTTTGTCCAGTTCATTCCCGAATAAAATCAAAATTCTATTTAACATAAATATCCCTCCATTTGAATAACGAATAATGAATAATCAACAATTATTCATTATTCGTTATTTCTAACTTGCTTAGTACTTATGTCTTTCTACAAAACTATATATCTTCCTTTTTTTTCTTATTTTTTTTCTTCTGTGTTCTCCGAAAGTTCCTCTTCAATAAGTTCTTCTAGATTTCTTTTTACCTTAATTGTAGAAACTACATGTTCCGAATCTTCTACTCTCATAATCTTTACACCTTGAGTTGCTCTTCCAATTAAAGATATATTTTCTACTGGAGTTCTGATTACCACCCCATTTGAAGTGATAGCCAACAATTCTTCATCATCCATTACAGATTTTACATCTACAACCTTTCCATTTCTAGCACTTACTCTAATATTAATCACACCTTTCCCACCCCTAGATTGGCTAGTGTAACCACTTATTCTCGTTCTTTTTCCATATCCATTTTCAGTTATAGTAAGGATTTTAGCATCTTCACACTCTACTATTACTCCTGATACTACTTTATCTTCTGGACGCAGAGTAATTCCCTTTACCCCAGTCGCTGATCTTCCCATAGATCTTACATTATCTTGCGGGAATTTTATAGAATATCCTAGTTTTGTAGCCACGAATACCTCACTTTTTTTGTTATCTATTAATCCAACGAAGATTAAATCATCATCATCTTTTAAATTTATAGCACGTAAGCCAGATTTATTGATATTTTTAAACTGGCTTAGATTGGTTTTCTTCACTATACCATTTCTAGTTAAGAAGAACACTTCATGTTCTTCAGAGAAATCTCTAACTTTTATTATAGATCTTACCTTCTCATCTTCTCCTAAATTAATCATATTTTCTATTAATTTCCCTCTAGCCTGTTTAGAAAATTCTGGAATTTCATATACTTTTAAGCTATATACCTTTCCACTGTCTGTATAGATCATCATGGTATCTAAGTTAGAAGCAGCATACATATTTTCTACGAAGTCACCCTCTACGGTATTTTGGCTACTTACACCCTTTCCACCTCTTTTTTGTGCTTTGTATTTATCCTGGCTTATTCTCTTTACATATCCTTTGTTAGTCAGAGTTACGATTACCTTCTCATCTGAAATTAAGTCCTCTATATTGATATCTAATCTAGATTCTTCTATTTGAGTTCTCCTTTCATCTGAATAGTTTCCTTTTATTTCTTCTAATTCCTCTGTTATTATTTCATAAATTTTATTTTCATTGTTTAAGATAAAGTTTAGTTCTTTTATTATTTCTACTAAAGCCATATATTCGTTTTCTATTTTATCTCTTTCTAATCCAGTTAATCTTTGTAATTTCATATCTAAGATCGATCTAGCTTGAGCTTCACTGAATGAATAATCTATTTTTAAAATCTCTTTAGCTGCATTGGCATCTTTTGATCCTCTAACTATCTTAATTATCTCTCCGATGTTATCTAAAGCTATTCTAAATCCTTCTAAAATATGAGATCTTTTCTCAGCTTTTTCCAACTCGAACTTAGTTCTTCTAGTTATTACATCAATTCTATGGTTAATGTAATGATCCAATATCTCTTTAAGAGTCAATACTTTTGGTATATTATCAACTAAAGCCAACATGATAATCCCAAATGTATTCTGTAACTCAGTATATTTATATAGTTTATTTAGGATTAATTCAGGTTCCTCTCCCCTCTTAGTCTCGATTACTACTCTTATACCATTTCTATCAGATTCATCTCTAAGATCAGTTATTCCTGTAATCTTTTTTTCTCTCACAAGGTTAGCTATCTTTTCTATCATTCTGGCTTTATTTACTTGGAACGGCACTTCGTTAATTATTATAGAACTCTTTCCATTTTTATGTTCTTCAATCTTTACTTTTCCTCTTACTCTTACCCTACCTCTTCCGGTAGTATAGGCATCATAAATACCCTTTTTCCCATCAATTATTCCACCAGTTGGGAAGTCAGGTCCACTTATATATTCAATTAGATCTCTTGAAGTTATCCTAGTTGCATCTCCTAAAATTTCTGAAATCACTTCTTTTACTTCTCTAAAAGTAGTCAGCGATAGTTCTTTTGGTATCTCTGTATAATTCTCAACTTCCAAAGATTCTTCTCTAGCTTCTCTTTCTTTTTGAAGTTTAAGATTTAGTGCATCGTTTTCTTCTATTGATTTATTTACAACAGCCTTTATCTTTTCGATGGTATTCAATAATTTATTTTCATCTGATGCTTCGGCTTTTGAAATCATCTTTTCAATTCTTTCAAAACTAATCTCTGCATCGATCTTTTCTGTAGAGTTAATAATCAATTCCTTTATCTTTTCAAATCCTTCTACGATCGTATCTTTTTTACCCTTTATCTCTAATCTATTATTTATAATAGCCAGAATTCCATCTACTAATTCTCCTAAGTTATGAGGAGGTATATTCGTTGCCATTCCGACTGCGATACCAGTTGCTCCATTTAATAATAAGTTAGGTAATTTTGCAGGTAATACAATAGGTTCGTCCAATGAATCATCAAAGTTTTTTCTATAATCTATAGTATTTTTATCTAAATCCACCAATAATTCTTTAGTAATTTTAGCCATTCTTGCTTCTGTATATCTCATGGCTGCCGCCGAATCTCCATCTATCGATCCAAAGTTTCCATGCCCGTCTATCAGCTCATATCTATAGTTAAAATCCTGAGCCATTCTAACCATGGTATTATAAACAGCCGTATCTCCATGTGGATGGTACTTACCCAATACTTCTCCGACAATTCTAGCCGATTTTTTATGAGGTTTGTCACTAGTCATTCCTAACTCATTCATAGCAAAAAGTATTCTTCTATGAACTGGTTTTAGTCCGTCTTTTACATTTGGTAATGCTCTACTTACGATTACACTCATAGAGTAGTCTAAATACGATTCTTTCATCTCTTGTTCTATATATCTAGTTATTATATTTGACATCTAATCCTCCTAATTCACTTTCTATATCATCCGTCCCATGGGACACCCTCTCTATTTTTGAGAAGGGAGATTCTTTATCAAGAGATAGAATTCAAAAAATTCTATCTCTTACTATTTTTTATTTTTAAATTAAATATTTTATTTAAACCTAAATATCCAAGTTCTTTACGAATTCGGCTCCTTCTTCAATAAATTTCTTTCTAGGTTCTACCTTGTCACCCATTAATTTATCAAATAACTTATCAGCTTCTACAGCATCATCTATACTTACCTGTAATAATGTTCTCGTATCTGGATCCATCGTTGTTTCCCATAGTTGGTCTGGATTCATCTCTCCTAATCCTTTATATCTTTGAAGGGTAAATCTTCTATTTTCCATATTAAGTAGATCTGTTGCATCCTTCATCTGTTTGTCTGTATAAGCATATTGTACCGATCTTCCTGCTGTTATCTTAAATAACGGTGGTTGAGCGATATATATGTTTCCATTAGTTATTAGATCATGCATATATCTAAATAAGAATGTTAAAATTAAAGTTCTTATATGAGCTCCATCTACATCGGCATCGGTCATAATTATGATCTTGTGGTATCTTAATTTTTCAAGATTCATCTCATCATTCATTCCAGCACCAAATGCTGTGATCATAGCTCTTACCTCTGTATTTTCAAGGGCTCTATGCAATCCGGCTTTTTCTACATTCAGTATTTTTCCTCTTAATGGCAAAATAGCCTGAGTATGTCTGTCTCTTCCCTGCTTTGCTGATCCACCCGCTGAGTCTCCCTCTACTATATAGACTTCGGATTCTTCAGGTTTTTTAGATGAACAGTCTGCAAGTTTTCCAGGTAATGATCCTACTTCTAAAGCAGATTTTCTCATTACTAATTCCCTTGCTTTTTTAGCCGCTTCCCTTGCTTTTTTAGACATCAAAATCTTTTCAATTACATTCCTAGCATCTGCTGGTGTATCCTCTAAATGCATCTTTAAATATTTTCCTACAACTCCAGAAACTATACTGGTAACTTCCGAACTTCCTAATTTTGTTTTAGTCTGTCCTTCAAATTGTGGATCTGGTACCTTTAAAGATAGAATAGCTGTCATTCCCTCTCTAATATCACTTCCTTGTAAGTTTCCATCTCTTTCTTTTATAAGTCCCATAGTTTTAGCCACATCATTTACTACACGGGTAAGAGCAGTCTTAAAACCACTTACATGGGTTCCCCCTTCACGGGTATTTATATTATTAACAAATGAAAATATACTCTCCCTTTGTTTTATTGTATAGGTCATGGCGATCTCTACGATTACCCCTTGAGCCTCTCCTTTCATATAAATAGGTTCTTTGATTAATTTTTCATTCCCATCTTCTATTTCAGCCAAGAAATCAACTATACCACCATCAAATTTTAATGTTTCCTCTACTTTTTCCTCTTTTCTAGAATCAGTAAGCACTATCTCTAAGCCTTTATTTAAATAAGCTAATTCTTTTAATCTATTTTTTAAAGTTTCAAAACTATAAATTAAAGTTTCAAATATCTCATCGTCAGCTTTAAAGACTATCCTAGTACCAGTTTCATTAGTTTTACCTATTGTTTTTACATCAAACATAGGTTTTCCTCTTTCCAATCTTTGGTGGAAAATTTGTCCTTCTCTTTTTACATAGACTTCCATCCATTCAGAGAGGGCATTTACTACTGAGATACCTACTCCATGAAGTCCCCCTGATACCTTATAGTTATCATTTTCAAACTTCCCGCCAGCATGCAATACTGTCAACACAATTTCTAGTGCTGATTTTTTATGTTTAGGATGGATTCCTGTAGGAATACCCCTTCCGTTATCGATTACCTCAATTATATTATCTTCCAATACATTTATAATTATATTATCACAATATCCTGCCAAGGCTTCGTCTACTGAGTTATCCACTACTTCCCATACAAGATGGTGTAGTCCCCTTTCAGATGTAGAACCAATATACATTCCCGGTCTTTTTCTAACGGCTTCCAGTCCTTCTAAAACCGTTATATGTGCTGCATCATAAGCATCATAATTATTACTCATCTATTTTACCCTCCTAAATTTTATTTCTTTAACAGTTGTATAAATTCCTCTGCTCTTTTCTCTATATATTCATCTTCTAATTCACCTAAATCTATTCTAAAATATAGTTTAGATAACTCAAAAGCTAGATTTTTTTTCCCGTTCCTCAAATAAATATCTATATCTTTTTTTATCTTAGACAGTTTTTTTAATTTTATCCTATTATATTCTTTTTCTGTCAAGGTTTCTATCTCTTTTACAGCCTGGGAATATTTCAACATTTTCCCATTTTTAAACGCCTTCATAAGGGTTTCTTCTAATTTTAAGACTTCTTTATTCATACATATAGCACACATAGGCTCTATAGAACTATAATAAATTCCACACTTACATTGCTTATATCCATGAAGCTTCAGATATTTTTTTCGTTTATATGACTTTTCCAAAACAACCTTTGTCTGTTTTTTTATAAGATCATTCTCAATTTCCATCAATTCCTCTTCCATCTGTAAATATTCTTCATCGGTTAAGATCACACTGTCTAGATCTATGGAATCATCTCTTTCTTTTTCACTCAAAAAATAATCCTTAGTATCTTTTTTTCCAATTTTAAAGATTATTTCACTCACATAATCTCCACCTAAAAATTCATTGTTTTTTTTTATAATAGATTGTTTTTGAAAATTCATCTGCTGGATCCAGATAGAATTTTCTACCCCTACAAAAAGTTTTCCATTTTTCAAGAAAATAACAAAACTTTTTTTAGAAAGTTCCCCCACTATCTTATCCCACTCTGATTTTAAAATACCTTCCTTTAGTAATCGGCTCTTAGTTATAGCTGCGTCCATAAGATCACTTACATCTACTAGATTTTTAACCATCTATCTCACCTCTGTGTACATGAAATCTTTTCGCTTCTATCTCTAGATCTGAGGTAGAACTAATAAATAATTGTATCTCTCTCTTCTGAAAATATTTCAATATATTTTCCTTTCTTATAGAGTCAAAATAAGATGATATATCATCTATTATAAAGACAGGTATTTCTTTTTTTTCCTTTATTATCATATCTATCTCAGATATTTTTAGGGCAAATACTATGGATTTTTTCTCCCCTTGGGATGAATAGGATTTAGCTTCCTTATTTTCCAGCAGGAAGATAAAATCATCTCTTTGGGGACCAACAAGGGAATATCCATATCGTAATTCCCGATCTCTTACCTCTTCACAACTTTTTCTGATTTTTCCCTCTATCTCCTCTAAAGTAGGAGATCTTAGCTCTCCCAAAAAGGATTTATAGCCTAAGGTTAACTCTTTTTCTCCATCAAATAACTTTCGATAGTTTAAAGATAACAACCTCGAAACGTTTTTTACATAATCAATCCTTTTCTTTACTACTAATGATGCATATTTTATAAACTCCAAATTATAGATCTCAAACATTGAATTTTTGGTATTTCTGTCTTTTAGATATTTGTTTCTAAATTTTAACAGTTTGGATACCGACTTTAAATAAAGGTAGTACTCAGGATCTGCCTGAGCTATCTCATAGTCAAAGAATGATCTCCTTACGCTAGGTGACCCAATAATAAGCTCTATATCTTCTGGTATAAAAGATATAATATTTAATTTACCTAAAAATTCATCATACTTAATAGATTTCCTATTATAGGAATATATCTTTTTCTTTTCATCTACCTTTACCGATATGGATTTCCGTGCTATCCTATCCTCATAGTTAACAAAAGCTCCCATCTTCTGGTGACCATACTTTATCATTTCCTTATTTTTACTAGTTCGAAAACTCTTTCCTGTAACCGTAAAATAAACAGCCTCTAATATACTGGTTTTCCCTTGGCCATTTTTTCCTAAAAACAAGTTAAATCTACGATCAAATTCCAAGTGTTCATCATCTAAGTTTCTAAAATTGATCATATTCATATCCAGGATTTGCATTTTAGCACCTCTTACGCAATTACTTCAATCTCTTTACCATCAAATTCTACGACATCTCCTACACGAATCTTTTTTCCTCTTCTAGTTTCTATCTCACCATTTACTTTAACCATCTCTTCTATAATTATATGTTTTGCATCTGATCCACTACCTACTATATTGGCCCACTTTAATAATTGGTCTAATTTAATAAATTCCGTTGTAATTTTTATTTTCTCCATTTTTTTACCTCCAAGTTAATTGAATATTTTCTAAACCAACTTAATCTCTATCCCTTTAAAAAAAAATTTCAAAGTAAAGATTAATTTTAATAAAATTTAGATTATCTATTCAATATAATCACATATTATATATTATCACATTTCCCCTTTA
This sequence comes from Fusobacteriia bacterium 4572_74, assembly GCA_002084825.1. Classification (GTDB taxonomy): domain Bacteria; phylum Fusobacteriota; class Fusobacteriia; order Fusobacteriales; family Fusobacteriaceae; genus Psychrilyobacter. Next base: position 125 of record NBMF01000001.1, on the reverse strand, counting down.
TTATCAATTAAAATGGGTTCTTAACAATCTATCTTAATCCCGTCATTAAAAAGTTTTTTAACTACCCTTAATTGACATATTAGAGGGTCTCAGAAATAAAAAAATAGAACTCGAAAGTCCTATTT
>NBMF01000072.1 GCA_002084825.1 Fusobacteriia bacterium 4572_74 | reverse complement strand
CCATTACTCACCCCACTTTGGTTTCTGTATAAGACAAAATATTATAAATTAATTTTTTTTTGACCTTTATATTTTCACTTTGATTTTTAATTAATTAGTTTTTACTATATACTTAGATAGAGATTAATATAATGTTCGAGGTGATCTATGAAAACGATGAAGAAAAGAAAGATGATATTAGAGGGAAATATGTATAAGGTGATAATTTTACTCTCCCTCCCTATAATGCTAAATAATCTTATACAGACAATGTATAATCTGACAGATACATATTTTTTGAGTAAATTAGGATCAGTAGAAGTAGCATCTATGACTTTAGCCTGGCCGGTGGTATTTTTACAACTAGCACTAGGACTTGGTATAGGAATAGCTGGGACTACTCTAGTATCTCAAAATATAGGTGCAAATAAAATAGATGAAGCTAAAAAAATAGCAGAACAACTTGTAAGTTTTGCTATGGGATTTTCTGTAATACTCGGTATAAGCGGGATAATAAGTACACCATATATATTAAAAGTTATGGGAGCTACAGGTGATATATACAATAACGCTTATATCTATCTGACACTTATAGCCGGAGGAGCCCCCCTTATGTATGCCGGGTTTGTATACTCATCTATAAAACAAGGGGAAGGGGATACTATCTCTCCTATGATTCTTAGTTTTATATCTGTAACAATCAATATAATACTCGATCCAATATTTATATTTTACTTAGGTCTAGGAATAAAAGGTGCAGCTTTAGCAACTCTCCTTGCTAGAGCTATAATGTTATTTTATATAGTATATCAATTATTTATAAGGAGCACTCCTATGAGATTGCGATTAAAAGATCTGAAACCGGAGTTTACTTATATAAAAAAATTAACAGAATTGGGATTACCAGCTTCTATAGGCCAAGCTACCATAGCTATAGGATTTGTAGTATTAAATAGTTTTGTAAATACCTATGGAGAATTGACTTTGGCTGCCTTTGGAATTGGAAATAGAATAAATAGTCTCATAGTGATGCCAGTCATGGGAATTGGAGGAGCTGTATCATCTATAGTTGGTCAAAATATAGGAAATGATGATATAAAGAGAATAAAGGAATGTGTATTCAAAAGTTCGGTTTTAGGAGCTGCCTTTTCTGTGGCAGGGACAGTGATTCTTTTAATATGGGGCAATAGCCTAATAAGATTCTTCTCTACAAATAAAGATATTATATATTTAGGAAATGAATATCTAAAATATATATCTTTAAGTTTGATAGGATTGGCTATTCTGCCTATAATTACAGGGGCATTACAGGGTGCAGGACAGACCAAAAAAGCCATGTATCTCAATATGTCGAGACTATGGATATTTAGGTTACCTGCTTTATTGATATTACCATTTTTTATAGGGAAAACAGAAAAAGTAATCTGGTATGCTATGTTTGGAAGTAATATAATCGCTATGCTTATAGCTATCTATGTATATAAGAGATCTAAGTTTAAAAGTATAGTAGGAGATCTTGAAGTTGAAAGAATAGAAAATACAATAGACCAGGGTATCAAAATTGAGGTGGGATCTGAATTTGAAAAAAATAAAAATAAATAATTAATCTATAAACAAATGTCAGGAGTTACCTTTGTAACTAGATATAAGAAACGGCAAGAACCAAGATATATAGTAAAAAAAATTAAAAGGATCATTTAGAAAATCCACGACTGCAAATATTGTAGTTTTGATATAGTAATAGCTTAGGAAATAATCCTAAGCTATTTTTTATATTTAATATTCTAAAAAAGGCAAAAAAAAGAGGTAGAAATTTCTACCTCTTTTAATATTTAAAATTTTATCTAATTATACGGTTTCTATGTTTGAAGCTTGAGGACCTTTATCACTTTGAGTGATTTTGAAAGTTACTTCGTCTCCCTCCTGCAAAGTTTTAAATCCTTCTTTTTGATTTGAGAAAAATGTGCGAAGTAATCGTTCGATAGTGTCAGAAGCAATAATTAAAGAATTATTACTCCTCATTTTATAAAAGTTTTACATTAATTTTTAGAATTTACACAAAACTTGAAACAGCCCCCTTTTTTTATCTATAAATTTTTTTAGAATAGACTTCTCTGATCTGTGTCACTTAATCCTTTTATTGCACCCAATTCCTTTAATTTTTCAATTATTGTAGCAGAAGCCTTTGTTCTTCTCTTGAGATCTTCATAGGATGAAAAAGTTCTTCCCGTACGTTCATTTAGCATATTTTCAACCACTGCTGCTCCCAGTCCATTTACAGCGAGAAGAGGTAATCTGATCTTGTCTCCTTCAATCTTAAATTTAAAACCATCAGATTTATATACATCTACTCCTAAAAATTCTATTTTACGAGCATCCATCTCCAAGATAATCTCAGACAGTGCCATCTGCCCCTTCTGTCTTACATCCATTCGGGGTTCATTGTTTAATTCTTTTATCTTACTTTTTACTCCATCTAAAGAAAGCATAAAGTCAGAATCAAAATCATCAGCTTTTCTACTTAAATATGCAGTATAAAAGGCCTGGGGATAATGAACTTTAAAATATGCAATTCTTACAGACATCATAACATAGGCTACTGCATGACCCTTAGGGAACATATATTTTATCCTTTTACAGGATTCTATATACCAAGCAGGAACTTTTCTGCCTTTCATAACATTTGAGTATTCTTCCCAAGTATCAGGTTCTTTACTGGGTCTTCCCTTTCTGACAAACTCCATAATCCTAAAGGCCAATCCTTTTTCGATCCCCGAATCAATAAGAAAGTTCATAATATCGTCTCTCACAGCATCTGTTCCATGGGATAGCCCCGAGATACGACAGAGTTCTGAAAAAGTTGTAGGCATTGTATCTTCTAGCATCTTTCTTACAAATCCAGTACCGAATTCTGGTACTCCATAGGTTCCAATTACTGATCCAATGTCTTTTGTTAGTCCCAAAGATTCAGTGGAAGAAAATAATTTCAATGTTTCTGGATCAGTTAGTGGTATATCGTAAACACTAACTCCTGTTAAATCTTGTAATAATTTAATTGTTGTTGGGTCATCATGCCCCAATATATCTAGTTTTACCAGTTGTTCGTCCATTACGTGATAATCATAGTGAGTAGTTATGGAAGTCGAGTTTTGATCATTTGCAGGCCGTTGTACAGGAGTGAAATCATAGATAGATTTTCCCTCTGGAACGATGATCATTCCACCGGGATGCTGTCCTGTAGTTTTTTTAACCCCTTCACATTTTTTAGATATAGTTCCTGCTTTAAATACGTTTTCTTTTCCGAATAAGACCTCACAATATTTATGAATAGTTCCTGAGACTTTCACCTCATACGGCGCTCCATCAAGTTATATTTCTTATTAATTAAATTATTATTTCTTCTATTCCAGCGAGTTTCCTGTATTTGTTGATATCTTCAATATAGTATTTAAGCATTTTATCTTGCTTGTCTACACTTTTATTCCAATGTATCATATTGTGATATCTTTCGTTGATAGCAATGAGATTTCTATAATTATCTTTTCCACCTTTACTTCTAGGGATTATATGATGTAAATGAAAATTATCATCAAGTGGTAGTCCTGTTATTTTGCAACTCCCTTTTTGCGCATGGATTAAACTTGCTCCAAAATTTAGCATTTCTAATGAATAATATTTGCTTCTACGATTTAAGAAAGTTTGTACTAGTTCAGATAAATCAAGTTTTCTTTTTTCAATTAAATTACGACCTTCAGTGGTGTAAAAACTAATTACTTGATTTAATGGTTTTGCATAAATATGATTAATTCCAGCAATTGGTATTAAATCTATATTATTAACAGAAAAAGTTTTATACTTTCCATACTTTCTATTGTAGAAGTTTTTAAATTTGGTGTTAGGTTGACCTCTTAATTTATTCATTTTGTTAATTGTGAAATATAATTTCCAATTAATTTTGTTTAAGTTAATGCAAACTTGTGAAGCGTATTTAAAATAATTATGTGTACCGACAATGATTTGATTATACTTGAGTATATTTTTCATTGACGGATTTTTTATAACTAATTTGATTTGCTCTTTTAATACTTTATATATTTTATCTTGATTGTTTTTACATATTTCAGTTGAGTGAGTAAGTTTATTACCCTTTCTTCTCAATCTGATGGTAAAACCTAGATAATCTACATTAGAATTATTCAAATTAATTATTTTACTTTTTTCCTCATTGATTTCAAGATTTAATCTTTCATTTAACCATTTTGTAACTGCAATTTTTGTTTTTACTGCTACATCCTTATTTCGACAATATATTTGGAAATCATCGGCATATCGAGTAATTCTTATTTCCTTTAATTTGCTATGTTTTTTAAGAATTAGATGTTTATTTTCTTTTTTAACATAAGGAAATTTAGTTGGAAATGTATCCCATTGATTAGCTATTTTTTTGGTTGATAGTTTTTCAGATAATTTTGAACAAATTCTACTACTTCATCTAGAGTTTTTTCTTCGAAAAATCGAATATTTAAACCATCACAACCTCTAGTCTTACTACCTTTATTATCTCTAATACTTCTATATGCAAGTAATATGTTGTTTTTATCAATGATTTTTTCATAAAGTTTTTTGAAAGATTTATTTATTTTAGATCTTTCATACAGTTTTGATAACTCTTCAATCTTACCGTAGTATCTTATATTGGTAAGATATTTGTGTTCGAAGTTAGACATTCACCTCACCTCCTATATCAGGAAGTTACTCGATCTTTTAGTCTTACTCGAATATGTCTATAATAATATTTTAATTAACTATAACTTTGACTTGGGGCTATCCCTCCACCGCTTATTATCACGGTTTCATTGGTACTGTGCCCCTACTCTCACAATTGTTAAGAAATTTCGTTAGATGACTAACTTATATTCAACAGCCCTTCTATTAAAAGTTTGTAAATAGCTGTCAATTGCTTTCCACGTTCCATACATCCTATCTTTACATATACCCGTAGATCATTCCTATACGCCGATCCTTTATAACCTAGCCATGAAGGTTATAGCGTCAGTGGTGTTTAGCCACTTCGTTGAAGACCTAATTCAACTCTACGCCAAGAATTACTTTTTTTTCAAGTAAATTTACATTTCTATAAATCGACAATTTCGACGTTTTCATTCGGAATTTTGTCAGTGAGTTATTCAGCTCACATTCTAATCTTAGATATTTTATAGACGACAGACCTATCAGTTACAAGCTATATTTCTATAACTCTTTCCTATAATTAGGATAACCTTCAGCCTACTTCACCCAGCTTCAAACCTAAGAAAATTAATAGTTTCCTTACGCATGTGGGAGGATTACCGCAATCTAGCTTTGAGGACATTAGGCTCCTCGCATTTCTTTATTGTCGAATGTACAGTTCTTTGTAGAACTTTATTTAACTAATTCTACACGGCTTATTCCACAGCAAAGCTGATTTCAAAGCAACGTGTCACACTAGATCTATATCTGGAACCTTATCTCCATTGAATCCCATAAATACTTCAAATGGTATAGAATGGCCGTCACGAGTGAGTTCCGTATCACATTCAGGACATTTTTTAGAAGGCAGGTCTACCCCGCTTCCCTCCTTATCCATAAATTCAGAATATTGACATTTGGGACACACATAGTGAGGATAAAGAGCGTTTACTTCGGTTATATCCATCATAAATGCTACCAGTGATGATCCGACAGATCCTCTGGATCCTACCAGATATCCGTTGTCCAGAGATTCTTTTACTAATTTTTGAGCCGATAGATATAATACTGCAAAGCCATTTCCAATGATAGCCTTTAATTCCCTTTTAATCCTAGCATCAATATGTTTAGGAAGGGGATTACCATATATTTTATAAGCTTTATTGTAGGTCATGTCACTTACTTCTTCCTCTGCATTATCCATCTTAGGAGGATAAAAACCATCAGGAATAGGCTGGACCTTCTCAATCATCTCATTGATCTTATGGGTATTATCTATAACTACGTCATTTGCTCCCTTGTCTCCTAAATATGAAAATTCCTCGATCATCTCATGGGTAGTTCTAAAGTACAGTTGGTTATCATACTGCCATGAATTAAATGCCATTCCACTACCATATCGGAGGACACTCCGAGTCAGGTGTTCATCTGGATTTAGATATTGCACATCTCCTGTGGCTACGACGATCTTTCCTTGCTTTTCAGCTAGGCTCACAAAATATTTATTCATCTCAATGATGCTGTCATATGACTCCACTTCTTTTTTTTCAACTAATTCGGTATATGTACCCCTTGGATGAATCTCAAAATAATCATAGTATTTAGCTAATTCTTCAATTTCTGATTTAGCCGTACCACGAAGATAAGCCTTTGTAAGCTCCCCTTCATTTCTAAAAGTACCACTACCACTACTGGCTATAATTAATCCTTCACGGAGCTCAGTTAGGAGTGATTTAGGAATTCTAGGTTTTTTCTGACCGTAAAAATCAATATGAGCTCTTGAAACCAATTCATATAGATTTCTCAGCCCTTTTTGGTTTTTTACCAAAATCATAGTATTAAATGTATCCATAAGTCTTATATCAGTCTCATAGACATTGTCTATCTCGCTTAATTTATAGGCCCCCTTTGTCAGAACCATATTCATCATCTTTACAAATATATGTGCTGTAGCTTCAGCATCATCTACAGCTCTATGGTGATTATCGAGTTCAATGCCTAGATGTTTTGCCATAGCTTTTAAATTATATCTTTTTAGTTCCTTTAGGATGTTTTTACCCCATAGGAGGGTATCTATTACAGCTGGATCGTAATTTTGATCCAATCTACTTTTTAATTTTGTTTGAATAAAACCAATATCAAATTTTGCATTGTGGGCTACCATGGTAGCATCTTTTGAAAATTCTAAAAACTTAGGTAAAACTTCCTCAATTTGAGGAGCATCTATCACCATTTCATCGGTAATACCAGTAAGTTTTACTATATTTTCCGGGATAGGTTTATTGGGATTAACAAAGGTAGAAAATCTATCGATAACTTTAGTTCCCTTTAATTTAACTGCTCCTATCTCTGTGACCTCATCGTTATGAGGATCAAATCCAGTAGTTTCTATATCAAAAACTATATATGTTTCATCTTCTATTATATTATCTTTAGCATTTTTCACCATTTTCACAGCATCATCTACTACATAAGCTTCACAGCCCATAATCACTTTAAAATCTTTCATTCCTTTAGCTGCATTGAAAGCAAAGGGGAATGAGTGGGTTACACCAAAATCAGTGACAGCTATAGCCTTATGACCCCAAGAATAGGCATGTTTAATCAAATCTTTAACATCGATAAGCCCTGCCATATCACTCATCTTAGTGTGGGCATGGAGTTCAATTCTTTTTATTTCTGCCTCATCTTTTCTTTCAATAGTTTTAGACTCAATGGCATTTACATTGGTTGCAGCAAGGATATCTTCATTATTAGTATATTGATCATTTTCTTTTTTCCCCTTAACCTTTATCCACATCCCAGTTTTAATATCCACTTTATTTTCTATTTTTGTAAATATTTTAATGGAAATTGAATCTTCATGATTGGTTATCCCAAACTTTACAATTCTCCATTTGTTTTTTATCTCAATTTGTTCAACCTTGAAGACTTCTCCTTCTAAGGTGCAGACTTCTCCAGGATAGATTTCATCGAACTCTAAAAAATCATTAGTTGATCCCTTGATCATTCCGCGTCCAAAGAGAATTTTTTTCCCCTCGCTGCTTTCAACAACCTTGATTTTTTCCATATCTCTGGGCACAGTTCTTTTAGGCTGCTCTATAACCTGATTTATCGGATTATTTAGCTTAATCTCCTTGTTGGATTTTTCAATCTGTTTTTTAGTAATCTTAATAATTTTATCATCCATATCTCTGACTTCATTAGTAAAATCTCCTACAAGGAGCTGGATATCAAGATTATTTATACCATATCTTCCTAACTTAGTATTTAATTTTATGTCCACTTCAGCCTTTAAAAGGTTGTCTAAAGACACCTGATCCTTTAATTCTATGTTTATATGGTGGTCGTGGATATAGATCCTATATAGGTATAAAAAAGACCTAGAAGGAGCACTGGTAATTTTTAACTCTTTGATAATTCTCTCTACAACCAATTTTATATCCATCTTAGTCAAATTAGTGGACTCAAATTCAACTCCTAAATCTAACTCTAATTTATCTCCAAACTTTTTATTGATCTCTTTTTTAATAAGATCTAGCTCATCTAAGTTATGAGGATTTTTTACTACACATAATAACTCTATTTTTTTTAATTTTTCATAGATTGTTATCTCTTTTAATTCTATATTTTTTACTCCTACAGATTCAAAAAGATTTTTTTTTGGCCGTATCTTAACTATATTTCTAGGCATATTTCCTCCCTACTTTGTTCCACTAAATAATATTTTAATCTGTTCTCAGTATCTTTAGTGACAATTTTTTTTACTTACCACCTTATTATTATATCATAGACCCTAAATAAAGTTTATAGTTATCCTAAAAGATAATAAGGGAGTATAGTCTTCCATCTAGATAAAAATTATAAAAAAATGTCAATATTAGATTATGCTGTTTAATTCTATAATTTTCTAGTTAATAAAAACTTATTCTTTCAGTGTTCTATTTAAAGTTTTATTTTCAAACAGTATTTTTGGCAAAGAACAAAATCCGAACTTATTCACAAGAAAAACGTTGACTTTTTTTAACTTATATGATATTATTACTTATCACTTATATTTTTAAATGGTTCTAATAAGTTAGAAGTGAAATAAAAACAGTACCGGAAAACTGTAGATGACGAGATCTATGACCGCGGTAACAAAGAGGAGAAAAAAATGAAAAAAATAGTTTATATGTTAAAAGTTTCATCAGTATTTTCAACAATGATAAGTGTATCTTTAGTTTTAGCTAGATAGACACAATCAGAATGAAACAAAATATTTTTAATTAAATGTTTTGTTAACATAAATAATAAAAGCCAACTAAATTAATAGTTGGCTTTTTATTATTTATGTTGATTAATCTTAAGGTATATATGTAATATTAAATTCTGATACTTTTTTTTTAATGTCTATTTTACAGGTTACAGTGTATTTAATTTTCTTTTTTTACCAATATTATTTTTGTTTCGACTGCCTCTGCCACTTTTTTATCTGGGTTTATATCATCATTATTTTTAATTTCTAAACTTATTCTAAAAGGATCAATCCCCTTGGCAGTAAAATAAGAGTTTAAAAATTCTACATTTTCATTATTACCTATAAAAATTATAGGGCCTTCAGGATCATATTTAATTATCTCTATAAAATTATTCAATATCTCATTATATTTCCCCTGAGAAAGGTCTT
>NBMF01000017.1 GCA_002084825.1 Fusobacteriia bacterium 4572_74 | reverse complement strand
AAAAAATCATAAATTGATACTCTTTTTGTGATGCAAAAATTAAATTGCAATAATTTATTTATTTTTAGAAATTAAGACTTGACTATTCATAGTTGATCTCCTTTTAAAATTTATTTAATCGTATAATTAAAATTATACATAAAAAAAGAGATATAACCTTTTAAGTTATATACTAGACTTGTGCAAATTTTAAAATTCAATAATTTTATGTATCACAAAATTAGCACTTTTTTACAATATAATTTTTTTACGTGGGAATTCTTAAATTTAATAGGAGTTCCTGTTTTGATTTACCTTCACTAAATTTATCATAGATAAATCCTATAAAATCAGCCTTATTCTTTATTTTTATTTTATCTAACATTGCTCCAAAGTTCTCTTTAACATTTGATTTATAGCGTTCGATCTCTAAAAAATTATAAAATTTCATAATCATTTAGACCTAATCTTTGTTTTTTGTATCTAAAACTCACTTCTATTTCCCAACGGTATCCATAATATTCTATGATTTCTTTGGTCGTTAAAGCAGTATTTATACATACTAAATAAAATGGTTTTATTAATTCTCTATGTTTTTTCTGCCAAAGGATTAAAATAACTATATTTTCAATTCCTTTTATAGGACCCTCATATCTATAAAAATGATGTTCAACATCCTTGATGGTAACGACATCAAGGGTTTCTTTATAAATTTCATTTCCAAATTCATTTAATTTATTTTTTGCACAAGTCAAGTTATAACTTAATATTTTGAGCAAACCACCTATATAATTATAAAGGAAAATTTTTAGGATGGCTTAAGAAGAGGCGTGTATGTGTGAAGCAAATTTTCAACTAACAAAAAGAGAATCCACGAAGAAAACTCTATATCACTGTGATGGAAGATTTTTAGTTTTAATCTATTTTTTCTAAATTTTTAGTTTCATCCATAAACTGCATAATAAATTCATCTACATCTTCTTCTTTTGTTTGTTTTTCTTTATTAATAAAATTATATCCATTATTTTCTAAAATTGTATATATCTCTCTAGCTTTAATCATTTGACCTGTCGACAATTTATTATCAAATCTTTTAGCTTCATTCAATGTATCACAAAAATTATAATACCCAACTTTTTTTTGCTGATTACAATCCAATACATTATCTTCATGCAACAGCTGTTTTATTTTATACCATTCATCACTTTCAATAGCTAAAATTTTAGCATTTAATTCTTTTTCTTTTTCTTTTATAGATTTATCTTTTAAACTAGACATTGTTTCCCTCCTAAAATTTTACTTTATATCTTACCACTATAATTATTTAAAAAGTCATCATTATTCATATTTTTATAAAAGTTCAATAAGTTTTTTATGATTTTCTTCCTTTTTTTCTTATTTTATCTATTTCTAATGAAGTTTATTCCTAAATTTTTATAGATCTCCATTATTTTATTGTATACAGCCTCTATCTTTGGAAAAATTATAGAAGTATTATCAACATAATACATATATTAACGTCTTAAAAAATAAAATACTTCATTTTATATTATATAACATTTATTTACTTATTAAAACTTAAATTAAAAAATAGAACACGGAAAGGTCTCGAATAATCAAAAATTAGAAAATTAAAATAATTTTGAGATAAAGAATTTTGTTAGGAAGATGAGGGTCTTATTTTTTTACAATCAAAAGAGACAGACCCTATTAGGATCCGTCTTTTTATATATTACTTAAACTTCTTAGCCACTAAATTTTTTATCAACTCTTCATTTGGAATATAAGGCAAAGTAATATGATCTGTTCCTACATTATTTTTATTGTATTCCATAGAAGTAGTAATAGAGTTCTTGTTTCTAGCCCAAGCACGTCTGGCTACTCCTCCCATTACATCCCACGGCATTGCTTGATACAAGATATTATCGACTCTTTTCGATCCATCCAATACCATTCCAAATCCACCATTGATAGCTTTACCTATACCTACTCCTCCACCATTGTGAAGAGCGATAAGACTCATTCCACGAGCTGCATTTCCAGCAAAACAATGGGTAGACATATCCGCCATTATATTAGATCCATCCTTGATATTAGAAGTCTCTCTAAATGGTGAATCAGTTCCTGAAACATCATGGTGGTCACGTCCAAGCATGATAGGACCAACCTCTCCATTTCTTACCATCTCGTTAAATTTAAGTGCAATATTGGTTCTTCCCATTGCATCCTGGTATAAGATTCTAGCTTGAGTCCCTACCACCAATCCATTTTTATCAGCGTCTCTTACCCAGATATAGTTATCTCTATCTTGATATCTTCTGTTAGGATCGATACAGCTCATTGCAGCTCCATCTGTTTTTAAAAGATCTTCTTTTTTTCCACTGAGGCAAACCCATCTAAATGGTCCATATCCATAATCAAATAATTCAGGCCCTAATACATCTTCAACATAGGAAGGATAGATAAATCCGCCTTTATCATCTCTACCATTTTTAGAGATCTCTTTTACTCCCGCATCATATAGGGATTTTAAGAAAGCATTTCCATAATCAAAAAAATACGTACCTTGTTCTGTTAATCTTTTAATTACATTGTAATGACTTACTAGTGTAGTATTTACTAATTTTATAAATTTTTCCTTATCCTCTGCTAATAACCTAGTTCTCTCCTCAAAAGAGATCCCTTGAGGACAATATCCTCCATCATAAACTGCATGACAAGAGGTTTGGTCAGAAAGTAAATCAATTTTTATTTTATTCTCAGCTGCATATTCTAGTAGATCTACGATATTTCCATGGAATGCTATGGCAGCAGGTTTTTCTGCTTTAAAATAATCTTCTACTTGATCAAAAGCTTCCTTAGGAGAATGAGTTATACTAGATACCCACCCTTGAAAATGTCTGGTTTCTATCCTAGAATAATCTACCTCTGCTATTATTCCTACACCATTTGCAATCTCAACAGCTTTACCTTGAGCTCCTGACATCCCTCCTAATCCAGAGGTTACAAATAGTTTACCTTTTAGATCTCCATCTTGTGGTACTCCTAAAAATAGTCTGCCTGCATTTAAAATAGTAGAATAAGTCCCATGAACTATCCCTTGTGGCCCGATATACATCCATCCACCTGCAGTCATTTGACCATAGTTTGCAACGCCTAATGCAGCTGCTCTGATATAGTTTTTATCATCATCAAACATCCCTACCATAAGTGCATTTGTAATAATAGTTCTAGGTGCAGAAGGATGAGATCTGAATAACCCCATTGGATGCCCAGATTGGATTACCAGAGTCTGATCTTGAGTTAACTCTTCTAAATATCTTTTAATCAACTGGTACTGCATCCAGTTTTGACAGACTTGTCCTGTTTCTCCATAAGTTACGAGTTCATATGGATATAGACAGGTCTCAAAATCTAAGTTGTTATCTATCATTACTTGAAATGCTTTCCCTTCCACACATTTCCCTTTATATTCATCGATAGGTTTTCCAAATAATCTACCTACTGGCCTAAATCTATATCCATAAATTCTTCCAGTTTCATATAATTCTTCCAAAAATTCAGGAGCTAACTCAGCATGAAATTCTTCTGGTATATATCTCAATGCATTTTTTATAGCCAATTCTACTTCATCTTGAGACAGTGTAAGATCTCTTTTAGGAGCTCTCCTATATTTAGAATCAAATTTAGGAGTTTTCTTTGGTATATCAGTCAATTTTATAGTCATTGCATTTTTTATGTCGTTATTTGTAAACATTATGATTATCTCCTTTTTTTAGTTATAAATTTTGATCTTTGATTTTTTTTAAAATTATAGTAGTTCCCCTACTACTTCCTCTACTCTGTCTATCATCTCTTTATTAGAAATCAGTTCATAACACTTATTTATATATTTATACATCACCACATCTTCATCAATAAATTTTACGTCCTCTCTAATAAAATTATAAGCAATTTCAGTTCCCCTTCCCAAGAAGTTTTCCTCTCTGAGATCTATTGCCTGACAAGCTCCGAAGATCTCCATAGCTATTACATTTCTTGCGTTTTTCATAATATCTCTAGCTTTTCTACCTGCAATTGTTCCCATAGATACATGATCCTCTTGATTTGCAGAAGATGGGATAGAGTCTACCGAAGCAGGATGTGCCAATACTTTATTTTCCGATACCACTGAGGCAGCACTATATTGTACAATCATAAACCCAGAATGTACTCCTCCATGTTTTGTTAAAAACGCAGGCAGTCCATTACTTAAAGCCGGATTTACAAGTCTTTCCAGTCTTCTTTCAGAAACATTAGCTAATTCTGCCAGTGCTATTCCCATATAATCTAATGGCAGTGCCATAGGCTGTCCATGAAAGTTTCCTGCTGAGATAGCTTCCTCTGTTTCAGGAAAGATCAATGGATTATCTGTCACAGCATTGACCTCTATCTCTATTTTTTCTTTTATGAATCTAAGAGCATCCTTACTTGCACCATGGATTTGCGGCATACATCTAAGAGCGTATGCATCCTGAACCCTCAACTCTCCCTGTTTAGTAATCATCTTACTTCCATCTATTAAGTTTAAAAGATTTTTAGCTGTGTCTATCTGACCGCTATGACCTCTGATCTCGTGTACCCTAGGATCCAGTGCACATTTAATTCCTGTAAGAGCTTCCATAGTCAGTGCTCCTGCAATATCAGCTATCTTAGATAAGTTTAACGCATCATAGATAGTCAAAACTCCTACAGCTGTCATAGCCTGGGTCCCGTTGATCAATGCTAATCCTTCTTTAGAAGTCAAGTATGGCAGTGGTTCTATCTCTGCTAGTTCAAGAGCTTTTATACTATCCATCCTTTCTCCCTTATAGAAAGCTTCTCCTAATCCAAGCATTGTTAGTACCATATGAGATAATGGTGCCAAGTCTCCAGATGCTCCCAACGATCCCTTTTCAGGAACTACTGGATGTACCCCTTTATTTAAAAGTTCTATTAATTTTTCTACAGTTAATAATCTGATTCCAGAATGACCCTTTGTCAAGGAGTTTACACGAAGGACCATCATGGCTCTTACGATCTCCTCAGAAAATGGTTCCCCTACTCCACAAGAGTGACTGATGATAAGATTTTTTTGCAGATCATTGGTCTCTTCCTTTGAGATAACTACATCGGAAAATTTACCAAACCCAGTTGTGATACCATAAGATACTCTTCCTTCAGCAACGAATTTATCTACTACAGCCCGGGCTGTATTTATCCTATCTTTTGCACTACCACCTAATTTTACCTTAAAGTTAAACCTCGCTACATTTACTATATCCTCTATGGATAGTTTTTGATTATCAATTAATATTTTTGACATTTTCCCCCCTCATATTTCTTTACTATTTTTTTATTACTTCTTTATTACTATATTTAATTTTGAAAGTCAATTGAATAGTAATAAAGTAATACAATTTATGCTAATTAAGTATAAATCTAGGAAGAAAAATTGATTTTTAATTAAAGATAGAGTAAACTTTTGATAGAGAATTTAATAAAAAGATTTTGCTGCAAACAATTAAGAGGGAGGGAAAAAAAGTGGAATTTTTCAAAAATTATAGAAAACTAAAAAAAAATATATGGAAGGGCAGAATTGACGGAGAAGATCACGATTCCCTCAGATGGCATCAGACTATTGAGGTGATCGATCTAGGAGATAATTTAGAGGGTCTTAAATTTGAAAATGCAATCTGTTTCATTGGATTTTCCAGTGATGAAGGGATAGAAAGAAATAAAGGGAACGTAGGAGCTGCAGAGGGTCCTAATGCCATACGTCGTGAGATGTGTAACTTCCCTAAAACCAAGGAAGACGTGACACTCTACGATGCAGGAAATATATTTTGTATAGATGAAGATCTTAAAGGTGCTCAAAAATCCCTTTCTACAGCTGTATCCAAGATCATATCTTTGGGAATGTTTCCAATAGTTTTAGGAGGAGGACACGAGGTTGCCTTCGGTACCTATAATGGTCTTTTAGATGTAGTATCTAAATATCAAAAGAAACCAAAAATTGGAATAATAAACTTCGATGCACATTTTGATATGAGACCATATGAAGAACAAACTAGTTCTGGTACCATGTTTTTAGAAATAGCTAACCAATGTAAAGAAAGAAAATTAGATTTTTCTTACTTTGTATTGGGAATTCAAAAATACGGGAATACAAAATCTCTCTTTAAAACCGCTGATAAATTTGGAGTTAAATATATTTTAGCTCGAGATATCAATGATTATAAAGAGTTAGAAGTAAAAAATAAATTAAATATGTTTATAGAAAAAAATGATCACATATATGTAACTGTGTGTACAGATGTATTTTCGTCTGCCTACGCTCCTGGAGTAAGTACCCCTCAACCCTTTGGAATCCATCCAAAATCTGGAATGGAACTTATGAGACATATTGCAGCTACTGGTAAAACAGTCATTTTTGATATAGCTGAGGTATCTCCAAGATATGATTCTGGAAATATCACCTCTAAACTAGCGGCTATTTTAATCTTTGAAATAATAGATAATTTAGGAAAATTTTCATTAAAAATGGAAGAAGAAATAATCTAAATACTAAAAGGAGAAGCTCAGCTCTTCCTTTTTTTAAGTTTTTTCTACTCCTTGGGTAAATTCTATCATTTTATCTGAATAGATATTATCTCTGTTTTTTAAAGGAATGATTTTAATATCTCAACTTTTCCTTCTACAGACACCTTTAATCCTGCCGGAATAAAGTAAGTATCTCCCTTGGCGGCACTATATCTATTTTTGGAATGAAGGATAGTTCCCTTTCCATCTAAAATAGAGTATACCTTGAAGTTTGCATTAATTTCGTCTGCAAATATTCCGTCAACTACCAATTTATCAATATGAAAATATTCTCCTCTTATTAGCTCCTGTTTATCAGCTCCTACTAATTTAATAGTAGTTCTTGACTTATCATTGGTAATTTCAGGTTTTTCATCAAAGTTTATTACGTCTGCAGCTTTATCTAGATGAAGTTCTCTTAGTTTTCCATTCACCTTTCTGTCAAAATCATAAATTCTATAAGTAGTATCTGAGTTTTGCTGAGTTTCACAAATGAGTAGAGACCCTTTAATACTTGCGTGTACAAGACCTGGATTTACATTGATACAATCACCTTTTTTTACAGAAATTATATTGAACAAATTATCAAATTCATTGTTTTTAGATTTTGCTAAGAACTCTTCCTTGATCACTCCATCTTTGGTTCCCATAATAAGCTTTGCATCATCACTGGCCTCTATAATATACCATGCTTCCGATTTCCCAAATTCCTTTTCTACTCTCAAGGCATATTCATCACTTGGGTGTACCTGTACAGATAGTTTATCATTTACATCTAAATATTTTATCAATACGGGAAACTTCCCTCCAAATCTTTGGATAACTTCCTCTCCTAATAAAGCAGAACCAAACTCTTTTACTAATTCCTCTAAACTCTTTCCTCTAAGCTCACCTGATTCAACATAGGACATTCCATTTTTATGTGAACTTACTTCCCAAGATTCACCATAATTTTTTTCAGTTGGGAGTGGCATATCAAGAGCCTTCTCATTTTTCTTATTATAACCTAATATCCATGACTTGTTATACAGGGTATAAAGGATATTATTGTACATACATTATCAATATATTTGTTAATTGATTCCTTATTTTTATCGTAAAATAAAATCTACATCGTTCTCTTCTTTTCCTACTATCTTTATTAAAAGTTTATCTGGAACTCCTATAATAGTTTGCCCCGATCTCTCTATCCATCCCTGCTTAACACATAATTTTCTAGGTGAATATGAGGAGGTTACCCTTATTTTATTATCTTTTAATTTTATTCTTACTCCTCCAATATCTGTATCAACATAAAATTCTTTCTCTAATTTTTGAAGTTTATATGTATATTTTAATTGATTATTTACATAGATTTCAGCTCTCTCTGCCTTAGTTACTTTTATTTTATGTATATTTACACCTAAAGTCAAAAAAATTCCTATGATTAATCCATAGATTATTAGATCACCTCTTTTAAAATACATCTTTATTCTCCTATTTTTTCACCCATATAAACCTTAGTTTCATAGCCATTTTTTGTGTTTTCTAAAATATCATTATCTATCTTAATTTTACCTTTTTTAAACAATAATAGTACCGAAGATCCACCGAAGGTAAAGTATCCCTTTTCCTCTCCTTTTTTAACATCGGTATTAGGAGTATAGGTCTGCTTAATCCCTCCTACCATGGTAGCTCCTATTTCTGAGATCAAAACATCACCATATTTACTGGTTTCTAATATAGTTAATTCCCTTTTATTTTCACAGAATACCCCAAAATTATCTTTTATTGCATAGGGTGATACAGAATAATAATATCCATCGATCTTATTTCTACTGCCTATTTTCCCATCAGCTGGAAAGTGATATCTATGATAATCAGCAGGAGCTAATCTTACAACGATCATACTTCCACCCCTGTATTTTTCATACAATTCTTTATTGTTGAGATATTTTTCTAAAGAAAATTCAGTTCCTTTTACAAAAAATTTATCCCAATCATTGATCTCACAAAATCCTATTACCTTTCCATCGGCAGGAGAAACTAATCCATCTTCAATTTTTCTTGCATTAGGTTTTAATTTTCTATAGAAAAAATCATTAAATGAAATAAATTCTCCTACTTTTTTTTGAGATTCGCTCATATCTATATGATTATTTCTTATAAAATCTTCAATTTTATTGATTGATTTTTTTTGATCCATTAATTTTCCATAAAAAGAAGATAGAAATTTTCTCTTCACTAATAACTCCAAAGACAATTTCCCAAATGGATTATGATATAAAAATTTCAAAAAAATTTCCCCTGGAACATTTTCAATATATATTTTATTTGTTTTTCTATCTATACATTCAATTTTATCTAACTTCATATAATATCTCTCCTGTCAACTCTTAGATTTTAACGTTTATTTCATTATATCATAGAATATACGTATTTTAGAAAAAATTAATTTTTCAAAATGATAATTTTATATCTCAATAAAAATAAATAAATATCATATATATAACTTGACTTGTGCAAAAAATAAATAAAAAAATAGACACTCTTAGTGTAAAATTGTAGTCACTACAAAAACAATTCAAACAGGAATTTATTTTAAAATTATGAAAGTGTTAATTTTGTTATGTAAATTTTTAAGTTTAACAAAAAAATTGTACAATTCGAGCTACTATAAAATATAATAAATAAAGGACTGTATAACAAATAATATAATCCCTTATTTATTATAAATTTGGGAGGAGATTTAGGAGGGTTTCTTTAAATTCTGCGTCATTGTTAGCTTTTCTTTTTTTTGGACCCTTGGTTCTGCCTCCAGAAGCTCTAATTTTTGCACTCATATGCCTAGAGAACATCAATGAGTCTATATTGAATTTATTGTATATAAACCCATTAGGATGGATAACACTATGGGTTTTTTCTAAGATAATAGTGGCTAATCCATAATCTTGAGTAATGACTATATCATCTTTTTCAGAAATTTTCATGATTTCTAAATCGACAGAATCATCCCCTTTTTCTACTTGAATTATTCTAAAGTTTCCCTTTAATTCATGGGCTGTGTCTACTACCATAATCAATTCTAAATTATATTTTTTAGATAATTCTATACATATTGATTTTACACCTTTTGGACAGGCATCAGCATCTATTATTATTCTCAATTTTATTCCTCCTACATCAATATTATCTATCTAAATAATATCATACTATAGAAAATAATCAAAAGTTAAGTGAAATATCATTAACTTTATCATCACTTATTAACTATAAGATTGAAATTATATATATATATTTTAAATTTAACCAGTAGTTCTTGATTATTGTTCTCCTTTTGAGATAGACAGAATTTAATAGGAGAAAAATTAGGTACACTATTTTTTCTGTTAAAAATTAACCATATATAAGTTAAAAATTTCTCATACTTTATATTTTATAAATACCATGTAATAAAGTTTAAAGAATAAAATAAAAATAAAAATAATTTTTTTAAATAAACATCGTGTTTTAATTATAACCAATAAATATATTAGATGTGGTTAGTGTTCTGTTTTGACATAAAATTCATATGGGGTTATTAGAGGTATCAAAGGTTTGTCGAAAGCATCGTTTGACATGAAGAAAAGTTACTGATATACTCAATGCATGAGAAAAAAATAACTAACTCGGAGGATTTTTATGAAAATAACAAACGTAAAAGAATTGCAAGAGTATTTAAAAATTATGAAAAAAGCTCAAGAAGAATTTGCTACTTTTCCCCAAGAAAAAGTAGACTTTATATTTAGAGAAGCGGCATTAGCTGCAAATAGGGCAAGAATAGAATTAGCTAAATTAGCAGTAGAAGAAACAAGAATGGGAATAGTTGAAGACAAGGTAATAAAAAATCACTTTGCCTCTGAAATTATATACAATAAATATAAAGATACAAAAACTTGTGGAGTAGTTGAAAAAGATCAATCTTTTGGTATTGAAAAAATAGCTGAACCTATTGGAATAGTAGGAGCAATCATACCAACTACTAACCCTACATCAACAGCAATATTTAAAGCATTAATAGCTTTAAAAACTAGAAATGCTATTATATTTTCACCACATCCAAGAGCATTAAAATGTACTGGAAGAGCTGCTGAGATAATCATGGAAGCCGCTGTAAAAGCTGGGGCCCCTGAAGGAATAGTTGGATGGATTACTAAGCCATCTATGGAATTATCTACCACATTGATGCAAAGTGTAAACATAATATTAGCTACGGGTGGACCAGGAATGGTAAAAGCAGCTTACTCTTCAGGAGTTCCTGCAATTGGAGTAGGAGCTGGAAATACTCCTGTAATCATCGATGAAAGTGCACACATCAAGATGGCTGTAAACTCAATATTAATGTCAAAAACTTTTGATAACGGAGTAATTTGTGCATCTGAGCAAGCTGTATTAGCACCAAAATCTATTTACAACGAAGTAAAAAAAGAATTTGCTGATAGAGGAGCATATTTCTTAGAAGGAGAAGAATTAGATAAAGTAAGAAAAACTATCGTAATAGATGGACATTTAAATTCAGAAATTGTAGGACAAACAGCTCATAGAATAGCACAATTAGCTGGTGTAGATGTACACGTAGATACAAAAGTATTAATTGGAGAAGTAGAATCTACAGAATTATCTGAATCATTCTCTCATGAAAAATTATCTCCAGTATTAGCTTTCTACAAGACTAGCGGATTTGAAGAATCATTAGAAAAAGCGGACAGATTAATTCAATTAGGTGGAATGGGACATACTTCTATCTTATATACTAATGAATTAGAATCTCAAGATAAAATAAATAAATTTAGTAAAACTATGAAAACAGGTAGAACTCTTATAAACATGCCAGCTTCGCAAGGTGCAATTGGAGATTTATTTAACTTTAAACTTGCTCCATCGTTAACTCTTGGTTGTGGATCATGGGGAGGAAATGCTGTTTCTGAAAACGTAGGAGTAAAGCATCTTTTAAACATTAAAACAGTTGCTAAAAGGAGGGAAAATATGCTTTGGTTTAGAATTCCAGAAAAAGTTTACTTCAAATTTGGATCGTTACCAGTTGCTTTAGAAGAATTAAAAGGAACTAAGAAAAAAGTTATGATCATTACCGATTCAGTATTAGCCTCATTAGGTTATACAAAACATATCACAGATGTATTAGATGAGATAGGTGTAGATTATAGAATATTCTCTGATGTACAAGCTGATCCAACATTAGCTACCGTAAGAAGTGGAGCAGATATGATGAAATCATACCAGCCAGATGCCATTTTAGCACTTGGTGGAGGATCTCCTATGGATGCTGCTAAGATCATGTGGGTTATGTATGAGCATCCAGAGGTAGTCTTCGAAGATTTAGCTATGACATTCTTAGATATCAGAAAAAGAATAGTACAATTCCCTAAGATGGGTAAAAAAGCTGATTTTTGGGCAATTACTACATCAGCAGGAACAGGATCGGAAGTTACACCATTTGCAGTAATTACAGATGAAAAGACTGGAACAAAGTATCCATTAGCAGATTATGAATTAACTCCTAATGTGGCAATTGTTGATCCTCAATTAATGCTTACAATGCCAGCTTCATTAACTGCTGCATCAGGGTATGATGTTTTAACTCATGCATTAGAAGCATATGCATCAGTATTAGCATCGGATTATACAAATCCATTAGCTTTAGAAGCTGCAAGATTAGTATTCAAATATCTGCCTCAGTCAGTAGAAGGTGGAGCTAAGGCAATAAAGGCAAAGGAAAAGATGGCTAATGCATCTTGTATGGCTGGAATGGCGTTCTCAAATGCATTCCTAGGTATTTGTCACTCAATGGCACATAAATTAGGAGCGGCTTTCCATATACCACATGGTATAGCTAATGCACTATTAATAGAGGAAGTTATTAGATTTAATGCCACAGACAGACCTAATAAGATGGCAGGGTTTGCACAATATAAATATCCAAATGCCAAGGCAAGATATGCAAAAGTTGCAGATTTCTTAGATTTATGTAAAGGAAACGAGACCAATGAAGAAAAGGTTAAACTACTTAGAAAGGCTTGTGTAGAGTTAAGAGAAGCAGTGGGGATTAAACATACTATTGCTGACTATGGAGTATCTGAAACTGAATTTTTAGGAAAATTAGATCAATTGGTAGAGGATGCTTTTGATGACCAATGTACAGGAGCTAATCCAAGATATCCATTGATGAAAGAATTAAAAGAGATGTACTTGAGAGCATACTATGGTGCAGAAAAATATCAAACAATGGTAATAAATGAAACAACTAAAAAGTTAAAAGAAGTGAAGGTAAAGAAAACTTCATAGGATCTTATAATTGCTGATATATTAAAAGCTGGGAAATTTTTCCCAGCTTTTGATATATGAAAAGATAAGTTTTTTAGATAGAGTCGTATAAATCATATTTTATTATAAAAATCTACCTAATTCTGATCCGGCTAATGCCACTAACATCCCCAAAATATTATTCAAAAAGATATTTAGAAGACCTTCTTTTATTCTACCTTTTTCAAATAATTGAAATGTATGGAGAGCATAACTCGAAAAGGTAGTGAGAGCTCCTAAAAATCCGACTATGATAAAGTGCTTGAGCTCCTCTGTAACCATATAATGTTCGAAAATTCTGTAGGAAAATCCAATTATAAATAATCCCAAGAGGTTTACTCCCAAGGTTCCAAAGGGCATATTATACTTTGTTATATTTGAAATCCCCTTATCTATCTTATATCTAGAAATAGCTCCGATACTTCCACCAACAGCTACCAAAATAATATTTAAAATCATAATTATTCATCTCCTTTAAATTTATGATTGAAATGTTTTTTGACAATATAATTGGTGATTTTAGCTCCTAAAAATGCGAATAAGATACCCAAAACATTATTTGCTAATAAATTGGAAACTGCCAAGACATATTTACCGTTTTCAAAGAGGATCAGGGTAGTATATGCATAACTTGAAAAGGTAGTGAGAGCTCCTAAAAACCCAGTGATAATAAATGGATTAAATCTAGTATGAATAATTTCGTGATGAAATATTTTAAATGCAATTCCAATGATAAAACAACCAATGAGGTTAACTATCAGTGTTCCTAAGGGAAAATTCATAGTATAATGATTAGTGATAGTAAAATCAATAAGATATCTAGAAAGAGCTCCAGCGGCTCCACCTACTCCGATAAAAATTAAATGTAGCATAAAATCTCCTTGTAAAATGAAATAGAGTTGTATAAGTACTCTTTTTGTTATTTTTATTTTTTTATAAACTAACTTAGCAATTTACTGTTATATTTACATCTTTTTTTAAACATATTATATATTTGAAAATGGATAATGTCTACCAAAAGAGTATAACGTAATTCAACAATGAGTCTAATTCTTACCTATAGAATACCATATAAATGAATTAAAATCATTAACAAGATATAGATATAGATTGAGAGGTCATCGCGGGAAATATAAAATTAAAAAAAGAATTGAATAAAAGAAAATAATATAACATATATTTATTAGAACTGTGATAAAATAATCTTCAAGGATAAAGGTATATGTTTACTTTAAATATAAAAAGGAGAGAATAAAATGAAAAAACTACTAACTGTTGTAATGTTTATAGCAATTTTTATGACTGGAATGGCTGATACTATAACATCAAAGGATTATTCAGCATATGCAACGAGCATTTTAGTAAGCCCGGAAACTGCAAAGAAAATGATAGAAACTGAAAAGGATCTGGTAATCTTGGATGTAAGAAAACAAGCAGTCTTTAAAAAAGAACATTTAGAAGGATCTTACCAAATTTGGAAGTCTGATTTTTATGCTGATAAAGGACAATATAAATATAATGGTATGAGGGCTGCTCCTAAGAAAATTGCTAAAATATTAGGTTCGTATGGAATTACAGCTAATACACACCTTATTTTGCTTGGTGCAAGAGCAGACTATGATGCGGTCATATTATGGTGGATATTAGATATGTATGGACATAAAGATATCTCGGTGATCGACGGCGGAATAGATGGATGGAAGTCAGCTGGATTAAAAGTAGTAGGAGGAATCGTAGCAAGACCAACTACCAAAGTGGTATATGAATTTATGAATCCGGTAGATCTATCTAAGTTTGCAAGTTTAGAAGATGTGAAAGCTGCAATAGCAGATGATGCAGTGATATTAGATACAAGAACTTATCTTGAATCTGATGGATTAACTCAAAACGATGGAGCATTTATAAAGGGTAGAATCCCAGGTTCATATAATATTCCATGGGATCTGATGGTAAACAAAGATAAAACATTTAAATCACCTAAAGAGATGAAAGTAATTTTGAATAAAGAGAATATTACAGAAGATGTACCTATTATTTTATACTCTCATTCAGGTGTAGGATCTGCCTATATGACCTTTGTATTAAAAGAGTTATTGGGATATAAAAACATCAAAAATTATGATGGCTCATGGGTTCAGTGGACCTATGAATCCACACATGAAAATGTTGAAATTGAGAAAGATAATATTTTTAAAGTTTTATTTAGCTACCTCACAAAAAGGGAAAAATTAGAAAGTGTAATTACAATATTGGGGATATGGGGACCATTGGTATACATTATAATATATATATTGGTTACAATAACGATGTTATCTGCACTGCCTGTAACAATAGCTAGTGGAATAATATTTGGGCCAATAATGGGAGTTGTTTATACGGCTATAGGTGCAGGATTAGGGCTTTCATTATCTTTTTTGATAGCTAGGTATGTTGCAAGGGGAACTATTGAAAAAAAATTTGGAAATACAGCTATATTTAAAAAAATAGATGAAGGAGTAAAAAAAGATGGATGGTTTATTTTGGCTATAACTAGATTAATACCTATCTTTCCATTTGGGATTCAAAATTATGTATATGGATTAACTTCTATTGGATTTGTACAGTATTCGTTATTATCTACAATATTTATCCTCCCAGGAACGTCTGTATTTGTAATGTTAGCAGGAGCTTTTGCATCTGGAGATAAGACAGTAGTTTTAAGATACTCAATCCTAGCATCCCTCATTTTTATGGGTCTTATGATAATAACTAAAATCATCAAAAAAAAATGGGACTTAAATAATAAAAATTAAATAGTAAAACTTTTCAAATATTAGATCTCTTAAAATTATACACAAAAAAAACAAGGTGGCTCATAAGTAGATTTTCTACTTATGAGCCACCTTGTTTTTGAACTATTCTATTTTCTAAATCTTGTAGGAGAATCTATTACCAAAGTAACGGGACCATCATTTAAAAGATCTACCT
The DNA here is from genome assembly GCA_002084825.1 of Fusobacteriia bacterium 4572_74. Taxonomy (GTDB): domain Bacteria; phylum Fusobacteriota; class Fusobacteriia; order Fusobacteriales; family Fusobacteriaceae; genus Psychrilyobacter. The sequence continues at coordinate 4,726 of NBMF01000017.1, read as the reverse complement.
TCATATCAGCACCAAATTCACCGCTTTCTACATGAACTCCTAATTTTTCACATCTATCTATAAATTCTTCATACATAGGAACAGCTTTTTCTGGTCTGGCAGCATCTATAAATCCAGGCCTTCTTCCCTTTTCGCAATCACCATAGAGAGTAAATTGTGAGACTATTAGGAGGCTACCATCTACATCAATCAGGGAATTATTCATCTTTCCATCTTCATCTTCAAATATTCTAAGTCCTATGACCTTTTTAACCATCCATTCTAATTCTTTTATATTGTCATCTACATGGATTCCTAATAATAGTAATAATCCATTGTCTATCTTCCCAATTATATTTCCTTCTACTTTTACACTTGCTTTTGAAACTCTCTGTAAAACAACTCTCATATCAAAATCCTCCTAATCATTTTTGTGAAATTTATAGTTAAATCTATTATTTTTAAATTTTAAATATTTCTTTTAATTTTTTAGCTACCCCATCATTTGTATTATTTCCAATAACCTCTAGATTAGGTAAAGTTTCTTTAAGGGTTGGACTGCCATTTCCCATTATAAATCCTTTTCCTACTAATCCCAACATCTCTAAATCATTCAATCCATCACCAAAGGCTATAGTTTCTTCGATCTTGATATTTTCTAATTTTAAGACTTCTATTATAGCAGTCCCCTTAGAGACATTCTTAGCCATTATTTCCAAACAGACAGGGAGTGACATAGTCACGTTGAGTTGATTAGGATAAAGTTCATTGATTTTTTTTTCTAGTTTTTTCATTATCTTTGGATTTTCATGGAGATAGAAGAATTTAGTGATTTTTGTATCTTTTAAATCTTTAAAATCAGCTAAAGTATAGGTAAAGCCAGATTCAGTATGAAACTCTTTGGTCCATTGAGCTTCCTTTTCTGTATACCAATTATCCCCAGCAAATAAGTTAACGTGAATCTCCTCATTTAATTTAAGATCTATTATCTCCCTTGATATAGAAAGTGGGAGATCTCTAGCTAAGATCTCTTTATTTTTTTCATCATGGACTCTAGCACCATTAGATGTAATCATAATACTGTCTAAATCTAAGACCTTTTTTATAGCTAATACATCGGTATGGTGTCTTCCAGTTGCAATGAAAAATTTTACCCCACTATCGATAATAGATTTAATAACTGTTTTAGTATAGTCTGAAATTTTATGTTCTGAATTTAAAAGTGTACCGTCTAAATCAGAAATAATTGCTTTATATTTCATAAGTATAATCTCCTTTTTTTATTATTATTATAACATAGATTAGGTTAAAAAAATCGTTTAAAAGTTAAAGAACTACTTTATTTAATTTAGAAATATGATAGCGTATAATAATTGTAGGTAAATTATTATACGCTATCTCCTATATTTTTAATGTTGACAAAAATATCATAATTATGTTATAATAATTGAAATTTATAACAATAATCAATAACTCATATAAACTAGAAATATGGTCTAGTGTCTCTACGGTTAACCTTAAATTAACCTCTATGAGTGAAAAGTAAAGGCAGAAGTCTATACTCTTCACACATAGTTTTTGTAGAGGATGGACTACGGTCTTTTTTTTATACCTTTTTTTTAAGGTGTAGTTAAAATTATAGTATGATTATAAAAATCTAGTTTTTTATCATTTTAATTTCAATATAAATTAGGAGGTCTATCCATGTTAAACGGAAAAATAATTAAAGAGGCTATTACTTTTGATGATGTATTATTAGTGCCACAAAAATCAGATGTTTTACCCCACGAGGTGTCGTTACAGACAAAATTAACTAAGAAAATCACTCTAAATATCCCATTTTTAAGTGCTGCTATGGATACTGTTACAGAATCGAAGATGGCAATCTCCATGGCACGTCAAGGTGGATTAGGATTTATCCACAAAAATATGTCTATTGAAGATCAAGCTGCTGAGATAGATAAGGTTAAGAGAAATGAATCTGGGATGATCACAAATCCTATTATCCTTCATAGAAACTCTATCCTAGCTGATGCAGATAAAATTATGGCTACATACAGGGTTTCTGGATTACCAATTGTAGAAGACGATGGAACATTAGTTGGAATAATAACAAATAGAGATTTGAAGTATAGAAAAGACCTAAGCCAAAAGGTAGAAGAGATCATGACCTCAAAAAATCTTATTACAGCATCTATTGGAACCACTTTAGAAGATGCCAAGGAAATTTTGTTAGAAAACAGAATTGAAAAGTTACCTATCGTAGATGAAGACAACAAATTAAAAGGACTTATCACTATAAAAGATATTGATAATTTAGAAGAATATCCAAATGCCTGCAAGGATATGAAGGGAAGACTAAGAGTTGGAGGAGCCGTTGGAATTGGAGCCGACACTATAGAAAGAGTAAGTGCTCTAGTAAAAGCTGGAGTTGATATTATTACTGTAGACTCAGCCCATGGCCACTCACAAGGTGTACTTAATATGATAAAAACTATCAGAACTGAATTCCCTAAATTAGATATCATCGGGGGAAATATAGTAACAGCCCAAGCTGCCATTGATTTGGTAGAAGCTGGAGCTACTGCTGTAAAAGTAGGAGTAGGACCTGGTTCTATCTGTACTACTCGTGTCGTGGCAGGAGTAGGAGTTCCTCAATTAACTGCTGTTAATGATGTATACGAAGTTTGCAAAAATTTAGAAGTAGGAGTTATTGCCGACGGTGGAATAAAATTATCTGGAGATATTGTTAAAGCTCTGGCTGCTGGTGCAGACTGTGTAATGGTAGGAGGACTTCTTGCTGGTACTGAGGAAGCCCCAGGAGAAGAAGTTATCTTTAATGGTAGAAAATTTAAAGTATATGTAGGTATGGGGTCTATGGCTGCTATGAAAAGAGGTTCTGGAGACAGGTATTTCCAAGGAAAGGCTAAAAAATTAGTTCCTGAAGGGATAGAAGGAAGAGTAGCTTATAAGGGTGCATTATCTGATGTTATCTTTCAACTTTGTGGTGGGATCAGAGCTGGTATGGGATATTGTGGTACTCCTACAATAGAGGTTCTAAAAAGAGATGGAAAATTTGTTAAAATTACAGGATCAGGATTGAAAGAATCTCATCCACACGATATTAATATTACAAAAGAAGCTCCTAATTATACAACTTAAGATAGATAATATAAGAAAAAAGCCAAATTTAAAATTTGGCTTTTTTTGTTATATTAATTTTTTAAAATAAATTATTATCCTTTATACCACACATAAAATGACCCAAATTCTACTAAATATTCTATAACACCTTGATCTTCAATAGATTCTAACATATCTATAACTTCTTCGGGATCTGTTTTTAAATTTTCCATGATACTTTCTACTAAATCCGGCTGAGTCATCTTAAAAAAATACTCTAGAAATTCTAACGATCCATCAAAAGTATCAAGATTATTAGTTATCTCAATTAATTTAACTTCGTCTAAATCGGGTGTTTTCTCAGCTATATAAATAATCATCTTTGACAGACACTCCATTTGATCCTCATCTATCTTATCTGCTATATTCTCTAAAAAATCAACGGCTCTTTCCTCACTCCAAAGTTTTTTTAGTTTTTCTTTTATACTTTCATAATTATTTTTTTTCATCTTTCCCTCCATAATTTATTCTTTTTAATATTTTATGATAAATTGTTTTTCCACTTTTGCAAGTTTTTTTTGATTTAAAAAGAATCTCAACCATAAAGTAGTTGGATCAAAAAAATTCTTTCTTTTACTTTATACTAAACTGTTTACTACATTGTAAAAATTTAAAATTACCAAGATTATTATAGCTGTATTAAATATTTTATAAATTGTTTTATGACTCAATTTATGATTGAAATGAGCTCCTATAAATCCTCCTAAAACCCCACCAGGAACCATTACATAGAGCATAGAAAGATCCTGACCTCCAAATCCAGTTCCTATAAAGATCAAAATTAATTTTGTAAATTGAGATAATAAAATTATCAATATTGAAGTTATAGCAGCTTTTTTTATATCCATATTTAGAAGTAAAACCAGTACCATTACATTTATAGGACCTCCCCCTATTCCCAAAAAAGATGCTATAATTCCAAGGATCATTCCTATTAAAAGTAATACCAGATAATTTTTTAAATGATATTTTGGAAATTTTTCTTTAAATAAAACCAATATTAACAAAGTCGCTAATATAAGCTCTTGAATCGCTGTTGCAAAGCCTTCATTATTTAAAATTTTTAAAAAAATACTAAATAAAAAATTACCAATCCCACCGCCTAATATTGATCCTGTAGCGACTACCAACATATTTTTTTCCACTTTAAAACCTTTATTTATTTGTTTCCCTGTAGATACAACAGCCATAGATAAGACAGTAAATGAGGAGAGTATTCCAATAGTAGTCAGATCATAAGTTCCTATAGCATCTAAAACCGGTTTTATAACCACTCCTCCACCTAATCCAACCAATGATCCAAAAATTGTTGCTAACAATCCAATGCCAAAGTATAATATCATCATTTTTTCCACCTTTATAAAATTAATATGTATGTTTATGATAAGCTAATCTTTAATTTATGTCAACCCACACTAATTTAATCCCTCCTTTTTTTATTTTTATAGATATTTAGGAAATTTTTTTCTGATTTTGTAAAAAAAATAGAAACCTTAAACTAAATGGCTAAAATGATTTTTAAAAATTTGAAAAATAAAGTTAAAGCAATATCAAAGGATTATTG
>NBMF01000071.1 GCA_002084825.1 Fusobacteriia bacterium 4572_74 | reverse complement strand
CTGATTGTGGGAAAAGAATTTCTTCAATCTTACCTTTTGTAGATAAGTTCCAAAGGATAACGAGTAGAGCTGTTAAGTATATCGTTAGTAAATTGAAAAAATTAAATTTTAAAGATACATCCTTAGATCTAGGAATAAGTATTACTTCTGTTATGCGAAAATTTAATGAAAACATTGATTTTAAAGATGTTAAATCAAACTCTCCTAAAGTCCTTCATATTAATGAATTTAAGGTACTAGCGATGCTGGAAAGTATCAAGTAGCTATTTGTAATGGGGAGAATAATAAACTTTACGATATACTGCCAGATAGAAATCAAGCTAGTTTAATTAAATATTTTGCTAAATTAGATACTATCCCTGAAATTTGTGTAATAGATATGTGGTTACCATTTAAAAAATCTATCCATAAAACTTGGAAAGATGCGGTAATAAAAATGAATAAATTAAAGAACTTATGATTGATCTAAAAAAAATCTATAAAGCTAATACTGAAGATATTGTTCTTTTTGAACTAGATAATTTTGAAGAAAGGTTAAACTAAATGACGATCTAAAATATACCTTTTGAAAGAGACTAATTTTAGGCTTTACTATTAACCCCAATATATTCTTTTTTTTATTAAATTTTAATATCTACTCACCAAACAAAGTTCCTTTTAACAATTCATTAGCCTCTCTTGTCAAAGGAATAAGATCACTTCTATCTAAATAATTAATATCAAACTTTCTATTAAGTGCTGCAAAATGTTTTAAACCAAAAGCAATTTTATTTAAATAAGAAAATACACCAATGGCTCCAGGTGGGAAATTGTTTGCTTCCTTTCCATAGATAGCACGCAGATCAGCCAAATCTCCATAAATTTCTTCTATGGTATTACCATATTGTTTCAAATGATTGGGGATATGCCCCTCTTTAATCATTTCACCGACTTTTTTACTACTCATTGCAGCCGCCATTGTAGCTCGGCAAATTCCAATAGCTGTAACATCACCATCACCATAAGATAAAGCTTTAAATACATGATCTTCTGAAGCAAAACCTCCAGTCATAGTAATAGCTGGAATCCATATATTTTCTTTTTTTAATTTTTTGATAATATGAGAAATCACATTTTGCATTAATACAGTGGGAAGACCCCATTCATTCATCATTTTACATGGACTGTATCCACTTCCTCCCCCGGCTCCATCAAAAGTAATCATATCAACAGAAGCCACACTTCCTAGACGAATTACCCTTTCTAAATCAATCTGATCGTATCCAGCCATTTTAAAGTAAACATTCTTTAAACCTAAATTTCTAAGTTCTTCTATACGAGAAATTAAATATTCCTCATCCCACAAGGGTAATCTACTGTAAATATAAAAATTAGGGCATACTCCTTCTTTGTAGGCTTTTATAATTTCAGGGTCAGTTGGATTTGGATATACAATATTTCCTGATTTGTGTTTTTCCAATGCTTCATCAATGTTTTTTAATCTGTTTACTGGTTGAGTACCTTTGGCTGACTGTCCAAACTTAAACTCTATCCCTTCTACATTTTCATTTTTTATTGCATATTCAGGAACACCCATCAAATCATCTTCTACATTGCATTGTAAGATAATTTGTCCATAACCACGGTCATATTTTCTAAAAGCATCCAACATATATTTTAAAGCAGGAAACGCTACAACTTTTCCATCTTTTATCTTTAATTCAGGGTCTTTATTTCTAGCATCTTCCCCAATTACACAACAGACACCAGCCATAGCTGCTCCTGCAAAATAATCTTTCCAATTTAATTTAATAAGTGCTGGTAAAATTACTGGCATTTTCATTTTAACTGTATTAAATTTACCAAATTTTTTTTCTAGATTTACACTAAAAATATTTGCTTCGCCATAAGTTGGATTTGCACCAACAGCACCAAAGACATGACCATTAATATTAAAATGAGAATAATCAATGGGGTAATCTTTTTCAGAAGCTACTTGGTTTGTACCTGTAGTTGTAGGATATACTGTTTGTGCCCCGAGAACTGCTGCTAACCCGAGTTCACAGGTTCCCGTACAATCCTCCGTACATAAAGAACACATACCTGATTGGGGTGAAAGTTTATCACTCCTATTTTTGGTATTATTAAAAGCCGATGATAAACTAGGTGAATAAGCCATAATATTCCTCCTTATTATATTTATATATTTAAAAAAACTATAAAATTTTATTAATTTCAAGTTTTTTACTTTATAATTTTACTTTATGAGCAACATAAATATTTCCAAGAGAAATAATCGCTGCAAAATAGAATATATATTGTGGACCCCAAAAACTCCAAACAAGACCACTTAAAATAGCGCAAGTAATAGATACAAAGTGATCCATACTCATTCCGAGGGAAAGTGTAGGAATAACATCCGATGAATTAACTGCTATATTTTTTAAATATACCGTTCTAATAAAACTCATCTGTGTTGATATTTTATCAATGATCACCATAAAATATCCTAATAGAACCGGCCAGCCTACCGTTGATAAAGTACCAGTAACGTAACCAGTCGTCAATAACCCAAATAAGAAATAGACCACTACAAAGGATATACCGTCAGCATATAATAATTTCTTAACGCCAAACCGATCTAACCAACGTCCTAAAGCTGGAATAAAGAAAATCCCAACAAATGACCCTGCAATCGTTAATAAAGCCAGTGTATCTGCTTTTTTCCCTAATATTTCAATCAATACCCATGGACCATAAACTAACATAATTTGCTTTTGTGCACCAAATAAAATAACCAATATATAGTAAAATTTATATTCTTTTCTAAAAATAAATTTTGTTTTTTTATGATGAATTACTGGATGATGCATTATACGATCTAATAAGATTAATAATCCAAGTACCACCAATGAAAATATTCCAGCCAATATAAAGGGCCATTTAATTGTTGTTACAAAACTAAAAATATTTAATTTGAAACAGATAAAAACAATAGTTGACGATAGCATTAAAAATGCAGTGGATGTTCCTTTAAATTGTCCCATACGCATACCTAATTTATTTCGTTCTACAAGCGAGATTGCAATCCCGTCAGAAAGTGGCATAAATACATGTGCTCCTAAGGAATTAATAAATAAAAAGACAAGCATCACTGAAAATTTAGGTGTAAAAATTCCCAATATAAAAATACCTGAAATACTCAATATTTGCGCAAATATCGACACCCGGATATCATTCATCGATGCCAAAAATGCAATAACCAATATACCAATCATTCCTGGAATTTCTCGAGGGAACTCAATAATCCCCCTTTGAAATGCCGTGATATTATATGCATCTTTAAAATAATTGGAAAATATTCCCTGACTCATCCCCTTTGCTAAGGCTGTAAAAGCTAAAATATAAAAATATATTTTCATTTCTTTTTTCATTAATTTAAACGTTGAAAATTTCATAAGACCTCTTTTTTAGATTTTGTTTTTTTTAAAACTTGATGTAAAGTTTGATTTAATAAGTATACTCCTTATTAAATCAAACTGCAATACCCTTATTCCAATCTCTTGTTGCGACTAAATAGATACTTATCTATTCTGACTTTGTCAGAATATCAAGATTGGATATGATTCTAATTTTGAGGATTTTAGATTAAATCAGATATTATCTCTGGTTTAATTTTAGAGGCTTTTCCATATTCATAATCTTTATAATTTTTATATTCAACTTTAAAGAAGATTGCATAAAGTACTGGTATTACTCCTAAAGTAAGTATTGTAGCAAATATAAGTCCAAATATTAGTGATACAGCCATAGGCTTCCACATGGTTCCTCCAAACATCCACAGTGGAAGAAGTCCACATAGTGTCGTTATGGTAGTAAGAAGTATTGGTCTAAATCTACTCTGAGCTGATACAATCACAGCATATGCAGGTTTTAGATGATTTTCATTTATCTCCACTTCTATCTGATCTAAAAGTACTATGGCATTGTTTACTACCACTCCAGAAAGGGAAACTAACCCTATTATAGCAAAGAAACCAAAGTTCTGATGTCCAACTATAAGACCTACAGATACTCCTAAAATTCCAAGAGGAATAGTTAGTAATATTATAATTGCTTTTTTTATGGAATTAAACTGTGCCACAAGTAGTAGGAAAATAAACAAACCGGCAAAAGGAAGTTTTTCTCCAAGAGCATTACTCTGTTTATTAGAATTCTCTGTTGTACCACCTATTTCATATTTATAATCGGCACCTTCCGCTGCCGAGGGAAGTCCTGCTACAGTTTTGGTTTTTATTTTTTCACCTTTTTCAGTCTCCCATTCTCTTACTTTTTCTACTATCCATGGAGACATAATGGTGTCGATCTCATTGGATGTATGTCCTGGAATAACATCTCCCTGAACTGCCATAGTGTAGAATCTATCTCTTTTATATATATATCCGTATTCAAAATCTAGTTTTATATCCGCTACCTGATTAAGGTTTATAAAACTACCTGTAGAAGATGAATATATCTTCATTGTATCTAATTTTGAAAAAACTGTATTATTAGCTTCCTTAGTTCTAAGTAATATTGGTATAGATTTTTCTGTAAGGGGAGAATCTGTTTCTCTATATGTTCCAACCATAACCCCTTTTAGATTTGCAGCTAAGGCACTAGAGATGTCTTCTGTAGTAAGTCCTGCCTTTTTTAATTTCTCCTGGTCGATATCTATTGTAAGTTTCTTGACCTGGTTTTTCCATGAATTAGTTACATTTTTTGCTATAGGAATTGAATAGAGTTTATTTTGGACTACTTTAATCTTTTCAAAAAGATCTTCGGTATTTCCTGCAGAAAATCTATATTCTACATCCCGCTCTGCACTAGGACCTCTTTTAATTTTTTTGGTAGACATATCCAGATCGGGATAAAGTTCTGTCATATGATTATCTATTTGTTCAGATATTTTGTTTATTATTTTATAATCTGTTGTATTGTATATGGCGTAGGCATATTCAGCAGAAGATGCTTCTGGAGAATATGATAATATGAATCTCGGTGCTCCCCCTCCTATAAAGGTTCC
>NBMF01000016.1 GCA_002084825.1 Fusobacteriia bacterium 4572_74 | reverse complement strand
AGGTTTTAAAGTTTCTATATCTATGGTACTTTTCATAATACAACATCCTTTTTTTCTTATAGGATACCATATTTTTAATTATTTTTTTCATGCGTTTGCCCTGATAAACTAGAGCTTTAATTAGTTTATCTAAAATATATTATTATATAGTACAATCCATATGAATCGTCACATCTGCAACATCTTCAAATTTATTTAAGATGGAGTATTTTATATCATCAGCTAATTCATGCCCTTCATGGATTGTCATCTTTCCATCTAACCTGATATGCAAGGTGAGATAGATCATATTCCCCGATGTTTTCATCCTTATATCATGGGCATTTTCTATATATCCAAATGAATTCACATATCTTTCTATCTCTTCTATTAATTTTCTGTCCTGTGCATCCATTAAATTATTAGAAGTTTGAAAAATTATTTGTAACCCTTCTTTACCAATGATCAAACCTACAACCATACTTAGCAGAAGGTCAAATATTGGATTTACATAGATTGATAATAATATTCCTACTAAGACTCCTACAGAAGATAGTACATCACTCTTATGTTCCCTAGCATCAGCTAAAACAGCATCATTTTTTATCCTCATCCCTATATTATATTTATATCTATACAATATATATTTAATAACTATAGAAATAAGTACAATAACTAAAGTTATATTCTCTGGGATCAAGCGTTCTGTTTCTTTAAAATAATCTGTGGCATTCTCAATAATCAAACTATATGCAGTGATTACTAATATCACACCGATAATATTCCCTGCTATACTCTCTAATTTTCCATGTCCATAGGGGTGTTCTTCATCTGCAGGTTTATTCCCTAAATATATTCCTACTAAAACTACAATAGATCCCACTATATCTGAAACCGAATGAAATCCATCTGCTACCAAGGCTTTACTCTTTCCAAGTATTCCAAAAAATATCTTTATAACTGCTAAAAATATATTGATCCCAATAGATATTAATGTACTTTTTACCCCCTCTTTTTTCCTTTTTTCCCTAGCTATAAGATCATCTACCTTATATAGACTTTCGGGGCATTCTTTAAAACCTACTTTTTTAAAAAATATGGTATTCTCTGAGTATCTTTTCAAATATATCTCATCTATTCCCTTAGCGGATAGATAGTTTTTAATAAATTCCATTATCCTAGTTCCAAAAGAACTATATCTTCGACTCTCTTCAATGAATATATCTTTTAAAATTTTATCTGTTCCCAATATAGCATATCCTATAATTTTTTCTTCCAATAAAATTATAAATACTTTGTCATCTAAATCTATTATAATATTAGGATTTAATTTTTTTAATCTTTCTGTAAATTTTTCTAATGTCTTTCCCTTTAATATTCTATACATTTTCCCCCTCCATAAGAATTATTTCTATTTAATATATTATAATATAAATCTTAGTTTCACTCCAATTTATCTTAAAAAGCCAATGGAAATTCCATTGGCTTTTTCTATATTTTTATATTTTTAGTAATAAAAAATGCCGTACATCGACCCTCGAAAACACTCCAACCACACGGCACCCAATTAAAAAACTCAAACAAAGCTATCCTATAACACCCAAAATAACCAACTTAGTGCTGCTTCCTTCCAGATCTGACACAGTTCACTGGTATTTCGCCGTATAGGACTTTATTCTCAACATTTTCTAAAAGGACCTGCTATGACAGATTGATCCTCAAGTCGACTTCACTTCTACTCAAGCGGATTGTAGATTACAAGGCACCGCTAGCTCCCCAGTTAGTACGACAAAATGAGTATATCATGGTTTTTATATTAATGCAAATTAATTTTTAATTCAATACTATCCATAATTTTTTCTATCTCGGTAAAATGTTAGATAAATAAAAACAGTTTTATTCTGTTAATCGTTTATCAAAAGATTCAACATTTTTATCTAAAAAATGAAATAATTAGCCAATCCAAGGAAGATTAAGAAGCCTAGAGCATCAGTAATCATCGTTAAAAGTATTGAACTTCCAACGGCCGGATCTGTCTTCATTTTTTTTAATAGTAGTGGTATCAAAGTCCCACAAAGTCCTGCTATAGCAAAATTCATAAATATAGCAAAAGACATCACTAGAGATATCTTAATATTTCTAAACCATAGATACGATCCAAACCCCACAAGTGTTGAAAACACTGTACCATTTACCATAGCTACAATTATCTCTCTAAATAAACTTTGATCCCAGTTTGTATTATCTACATCACCCATAGCTAGCTGTCTTACCATTACTGTAAGAGCCTGATTACCTGTATTCCCTCCCATACTAGCAACTATAGGCATCAGCACAGCAAGAGCTGGTAACCCTTCTATGGTAGTCTGGTATCTAGCAATAACAGAAGCTGAAAAGAAAGCTGTACACATATTTAAAAACTGCCATTTCCCTCTTTTTCTAGAGATATCCATAGCTCTTTTCTCACCTTCTGCATCATCATCTACTCCAGCCAGGTTATAAATCTGCTCCGTTGCCATCTCTTGTAATAGATCATAGATATCATCTGCAGTTATCCTACCTACTAGATAGTTATCGTCATCTATTACAGGTACAACCTGCAGATCATACTCTTTAAAATCCATTACAACCTTTTCTATATCTTCTTTATCATTTACATATCTCGGTTTATATTTCTCAGGACGCTTACTTATTACCTCTTTAAAACTTTTATCAAAGTCAAATAATAGCATATCTTCTAGCTGTACTGTTGCCACTAGATTACTATAATCTCCTAAAACAAAAACATTACTTACATTTTCTAACTCCTCACTGTACTTTAACTTTCTCAAATTTTCAATAGTTTCTCGAATTGTTTCATTGTGATTAGCTGCAAAGAATTCAGTCTGCATATAGGCTCCAGCTTCATCTTCTTCATACCCTTTAAGTCTTTGGATCTCTTCCTGTTCCTTGTTATCTAATCCAGCTAAAATATTTTCCGCTAATTCTTTATCAAATTCCTCGATATCTTGCATAAGATCCGTTGCGTCATCTGAATCCATCTTCTTAATCGTTCCTATCATCTTTTTTAAACTCAAAATTTGTAAACTTTCTTTTAACATCCTTTCGTTGAAAGTTTCTAATATATCTCCTAAGATATGCGTTGGCATTCTTTTAATATATTCAGAAAACACCTCTTCGTCTAACCTTCTCATACGCTTAAAAATTTTGGACAAATCGGAATAGTGCAAATCTGCCTTAATTTTTTGATGCAAATATCCCTCTATACTATTCACTAACTGTTGTATTTCTTTTTCTTTCTGCATAATTTCACCTTCTTTTTAGTTAAAAAGATTTTTAAAGCCATCTCCTAATCCATCGATTAGATTTCTTGTACTCGTCGAATCCTTATTTGATTTTGTTTCTTCCTCTAATATTTTCAATTTCTTTGTATTTTCACCCATTATTTTTCTTAATTTTTCTACTTTTTCTATTTCTATATTCAATTTCTTTGTTTGTTTTTTTATCTCCTCATCTATCATAAGTTTTGCCTCTGCTTTATATTTTTTTTTATTCTCATCCAAGATTTCTTTTATCAAACTAGATAAAATAGTTCCTATATTTGTATTAAATGCTAATTTTTCTTTTGATCCATCATAAGTGTAGTTGATGATTAACTTATTAATCCCTTGTAAACCCTTTCCTATGATTTTTTTAATTGCTGGAGTTAACTCTAGATCGGCTGGATTAATCTTTAAATTATCTAAAAGTATCTTACCATCTAAATTTAATATTTTATTCTCGTAACTCATATTATAACTTAAATTCATCACACTTCCAACTATTATAATAAAATTTTTATTTTTACCGATCATTTTATCATCTATTGTTAAACCAGATAGATTTAATTTAATCTTTGCTGTTTCTAATTCCCTGTTTAATTCACCATGGATGTCCCCTCTAACAGCCTTATCATCTGAATTAAAATCAAATTTTATAGGATTAGGAGTGATCCCTGCCTTAGAAGTAATATCTTTTACCTCACCCTTTAAAGTATCGTTTAGATATTTAAATGTTAAACTTGTATTTTTTACCCAAAGATCATAAGTTATTCCCTCAGAAGTTACATCTTTTTTGCTAAATTCATTAAAAAAATCTATATTTTTTCCTATATATCCCTTTAAATAATCATTTAAAACAAGATTGATCTCTAATTGAATTTTTTTTTCATCCCATCCAACTATATTTTTAAAAGGATCATCACTATTAATATGTTTAAAAACTTTTTTCTGTATATTTTTAATAACTTTTATGTCCTTATCAAATTGCTTTTTATCACTCTCAACTTCCTTTACCAGGCCATCTATATCATTTATTAGATCATTTAATTTTTTTAGTCCATTCAAAAATTTCAATGGATCTTTTTCATCTTTTATCCTTTCTTCTATTACCTTATATTTAGCCTCTATCTTTTTCAGTCTATCTTTGTAACTCTTTCCATTTAATTTTTTATCCCAATAAGTATAAATATTTTCTATTTTTCCCCTCTCGACATCATATTCCTTTACTATTTTAATATTTAAATCATCTAGAAGTTTCTTGTAGTTATCACCACTTAAATCTATATTTAAATTGTTCAAGTCTAATTTCTCTTGTTTTTCCCCTTTGGTTTTTTCGGTATCAGAAACATCACCTAAAGAAACGACTGAGTCTTTTTTTAGTGTGGCTCCATCTATTTCTCTAGGGGTGAATATTTCAACCAACCCAACAGTAGCGTCATCTATTATTATTAGTTTTTCTAGGAGTGGTTTATATTCTATCTCCAAATTAATATTTTGAAGGTCTCCTATATTTCTCATAGTATTATTCTTATCAGTAATTTGTAGTCTGCCGACTTTTAAATTACCACCAAACAAATCTAAATTCACATCGTCTATATCTATTTTAGCTCCATATTTTTGACTCCCTATCCTCTCACCAAAATACTCTATGAGAGTATTTCTAAAAAGATATATTCCTAATATCATTAAAACTAAAACTCCAGCTATTATTCCTAGTATTCTTTTCATAACTCCTCCTATTACAAATGGTGAATTAACTACACAGCAAATTCGTAAATTATACTTTATTTTTCTCTGCATTGTTAATTTTTCATTATTCTAAATATATTTTTTAAATTTTCCCTTAATCTTTCCTTTTTTTGTCTCCCCTTTATTTCCTACAAATATATATTTTCCATATCTTCTGATGGAGATAATATCTCCCTCTTTGACAATCAATGATTTATTGGTTTTCAACCTATAGTTTACCATAACTTGGGATGAGCTGATCATCTTTAGAGTTTCATTTCTAGAACCATTGATAAGTGCTGAAACAATTACATCTAATCTGTAGGAGTTTATCAGATATTCCTTTACTTCAAATTTATACCGAGGAATATTCTTATTTCCTATCTCCTCTATCTCCACCTTAGATTTTCCAATACTCAAAAGGTTAAGTTTTAAAAATTCAAACAACCCATCAAAAATAATCGTATAACAATTTTTATCTTCTACTATGAGATCTCCCAGTTTTTCTCTCTTTATCCCTGTAGATAAGATCCCGGCTAGATAATGCCTATGTTCTAAATCTTCAAATTTAGAATTAGTTTTTATCACTATCAGTTTAGAAGGGAACTGTAGTATTTCGTCAGAATAATAACTTTTAAAGGCTATCATCTTTTTTTCGCTCTCTTTAGACAGACCACTTACCTCTACTAAAATTCCTAATTCAGCCTCTATCTCAATTAATTTTGACCAAATTTGAGGAGGGATAAATATATCTGTATACACTATCCCATCTATTTTTTTACAGAGTTCGATCTTATCGTAGATACTAGATATTAGACCTTCATCTTCATCCATAAAATGATTTTTAAATTTTTTCTTATCCATCTTTCCTCCGTGTGCCTCATGGCAAAATAAAAATTAATAACTTATAAAAGTTTAAAAGATAAGTTCAAAACCTATTAGATATTTATAAAAAAACTAGTTTTTTTTTATACTAAAAGTTCTAGTTTTTTTAATTAAGCATTTTTTAGTATAATTGATTTTATATTATTTGTATGGTAAAATCAATTGTTATTAATTTTTATATTATATTATTATAGATAGAAAAGGAGATTTTATGAACAAAATTGAAAGAAAATATATTCTACCTAACGCCATTACAGCTACCAATATGCTGCTAGGCTTCTTGAGTATTACTATGTCTATCAAAGAAAATTACCGTTTGGCTGCATGGTTAATTTTATTAGCTATGGTTTTCGATGCTTTAGACGGTCTTACTGCTAGAAAATTAAATGCTTTCAGTGAATTTGGTAAAGAATTTGATTCATTTTGTGACTCTGTATCATTCGGAATTGCGCCTGGTATCTTAATCTTTTCACTTTTATCAACTACAACAAATAATTTTCCAAAAGAACTTATTACACCCCTTGCATTTCTCTATGCTCTTGCAGGAGTAGTTAGATTAGTTAAATTTAATGTAGTCACTACTGCCAGTGACAGTAAAGATGATTTTAGTGGAATGCCTATTCCAAACGGAGCAAATTTAGTGGTATCTTATTTCTTATTTGCTGAAGTTACGGGATTAGGAGTAGAACCAAAAATATTAGCTGTAGTTGCCTTAGGTTCAGCGGTTCTTATGATAAGTACAATTCCATTTAGAATCCCACAAAAAATTTTTAGTTTTATACCTAAAAAAATGATCTTATTTGTAGCAATAGCTATCTTAGGTACAGCAGAATATTCATTGTTCCCATTAGGATTGTACTATGTTTTCGCTAACCTGTTTACTTTTTTTAACTCAAAAGATCAAAATTAAACTATATTTAAAATAAACAATAAAAAAATGAGTGGAAAATCACTCATTTTTTTATTGTCTATTTTATATACTTTTTAAAAATTACTGTTCAAATACTCCTAAATCTTTATTATCATATAAAAGCTCCACACGAGGATCAGCCTTTAAATAGCTATAATTTTTCATAAGCCAGTGGACTAATTTTTTATCCTGTTTTACCTCAGTTCCATTATCTATAAATACATTTATAGTTATCTGTTTAAAGTTTGCCAACCCTATTTCAATATCTTTTACTATCATTTCCCTAGTTTGACCTATGGTACATACCAGTAGGCAAGCTGAATAAAATTCATCACTCATTTTTTTTAAAGTGGTCTCATCTATCACAAAATTTTTACCGTAAGAGTCTATTCTATACTTATCATCAAAGGTTTCCACTCCTACACGAAACCTTATTTCTACACCATCAAAATAATTCCTGATCTCATCCAATCTTTTTACATATCCATAATAAGCTTCAAAATATAAGATTTTTATTCTCTTTTCCTTTACAATTCCCCTGATTTTTTTTAGTGTTTCAGAAGGAATTTCAAAAACAGAACCAGAATTTATCACTTCTAAAACTCCAAATTCTCCTGTCACTTCTTTTAAAACATTCAGATTAACCTCATTTATTTCCCTTTCATCTATAGAGTTATCCTCTATATAATTACAAAATTTACACTTTCCATAACTACAAGGAAAACTTTTGAGTAACACTATTTCCCGAATATTCTTATTCAAAATCTTATTATATCTCATATTCCACCTCTATCTTTATTAATAATTAAGCTTTTCCTAATCTGCCTTCTTCAATTTTTGTCTCTTTATGCATTTTTTTAGCTAGATATAAAAACGGTGTATCAAAAGTTGCTATTACAATTTTCATCAAATATGTGGTTGTAAATATCTCTAAACATGTTTTGAAATCGTAAAACCCTACATATGAGAATCCTAAAAAGTCAAAACTTAAGTAGAAGGCTAAATATGTAAAAGTTGCTGTGTCTACAAATTGGCTCAACATAGTACTACCATTATTTCTAATCCACAGATGTTTGTTTTCTGGGAATCTTTTCTTAATCTTTTCAAAAAGATGGATATCTATATTTTGTGATATCCAATAACATATAAGTCCCACTGCTGTAAATCTAGACAATGGTCCAAATAACGTTTCCATAGCCACCTGGGAGTAATCAGCTGTACTAGGCTCAAAAGCCACCGAAACTTGTAATAATATAGTCGCCACTACATTACTCATAAGGCCTATCTTAGCTCCCTTGGCTGCTGCCTTCACTCCATATTTCTCTGACAATATATCTGTTACCAAAAAACTTGACGCAAACATTATATTTCCCAAAGTAGAAGACATTCCACCTATATTTATAGCTTTATTTACCTGTATCTGAGCTAATATTATAGTTATTGGTATATAGGCATAGAGACCATTTTTCCCGTAATTTTTATAAAAATATAGGATAAATCCAAAGTTAATTAACAACATTAGAAACCAAAGTATTATATTTTGCATATTTTTTCTCCTTTTTTATTATATAGGCTACTTTTCTAGTACCCTAGAATAATCGTTATTTTCTATTATTTTTTTTATAAAATTTATTTTTCTCCAAATATAAAAAGAGGGATATAAAATCCCTCCTAAAAACACACCAAAAAATGTGTAGATCTGTTTTGACCTCTACACATAGTCTTTGGTTTTTTATAGATGGATTTTTCGAACATCTACCACAAGAGTGGTTTTAAATATTTAATTTTTTAATCCCCAAAGAGATCTTCAAACATAGAATCAGAATTTATATTTTTTTTATTCTGTTCTATATTTTTTTTAGATTCTATTATTTTTTCCACCTTATCCATCATAATTTCATTGGATTCAACAAAAAAATCATTGAAATTTGAATTATATATAGATGCCATCTCTACTGGTTCAGTCCCCTTTTTAAATAAGGCCCATCTTTTATTCCAACCAGATGTAGAATCTGCCAATCTACCATTTTTAGAGTCAATAAGTACCTTGGTCAGCTTACCATTTTTTAATCCATCAGCAATATGATTAAATCTTTTACCTGTATCATACCCATCATCCACTAGCATTTGATAGTAGTTACCCCACAATTTGGCTGTGAGACCTCCACCAGTAGCTGATTTATCCATAGGCCTATTATCATCATAACCTATGTAGACTGTAGTGACATATTTAGGAGTTATTCCTGCATACCAAGCTGTTCTTTGCTTATTAGTTGTACCAGTTTTCCCACCTTGTACAATGTTTTTACCATCTTTTTTTACCCTTGCATTTCTACCTGTCCCAAGGTTTACAACATCTTTCATCATATGGGTAATAAGAGCTACATCTTCACTTTTAAAAACTCTCTGTTGTTCTACTTGTCCCTGATATATTACTTTTCCATATCTATTTTTTATCTGAGTAATAAACTGTGGTTTAACCCTATATCCACCATTTGCAAATGGTAGATATAAACTTGAAAGTTCATATGGAGTCACTACCATTGTTCCTAGTGCTGCTGTTAGATTTTGAGGGATTTTTAGATCTCCTCCACCTGCTAGTTTTACAGTTTCACCTAATTTTTTAAGTCCTACTTTTTGTAAAACTTTTATTGCAACTATATTTACAGATCTTTCCATTCCTTCTAACAGGGTAAAATTTTTCCTGAAATTCCCCCCATAGTTTCTAGGTTTCCATTCTCCAAACTCAAGTGGTGTATCCTCAATAACTGTATTCATAGGGTAACCTAGCCTTAGGGCTGTAAAATAGACAAATGGTTTAAATGATGATCCTGGCTGTCTTTTGGCATAGATAGCTCTATTATAATCTCCAGATTTAAAATTTTTACCACCTATAACTGCTCTTACATAGCCTGTATCAGCTTCTATAGTCACCATCCCACCATCTACACCTTTATTTACCTTTAATGGTTCATAGTTCTTAAATGTTAATTTAGCTGCTTTCTGCATCCCTATATCCAAGGTAGTATATACTTTTAACCCTTCTTCATATATCTGCTTTTCTGTAAATAATTCAAATAATTTTTTTTCTACTATATTGGTAAAATCAGGAGTTTTATAGCTCCTTTTTTTACTTACACTCTTTATTACAGTAATATTTAATTTAGATAACTCCTCCAAAGACAAATTTTTTAGCTCATCTGGCAAGTCCCCCTCATTATAAAATTTTTGAGTCAATGCTTTTTGATATTCATCTTCATCTATAAAATTATATCTTCTCATTTGAGAAAGAACTAATTTCTCCCTGGTGACTGCATTATTTAGATGCCTTCTAGGATTATATTTATTAGGCCTGTTTGGTACCCCAGCTAAGAGTGCAGATTCGGCTGTATTTATATTTCCTACAGATTTACCATAAAATGCTCTGGCCGCTGTCTTTACTCCGTAGGCTCCCGAACCAAAATATATTTCATTCATATATTTTTCCAAGATCTCATTTTTGGTATATCCCCTTTCCAATTCCACTGTAATTATAGCTTCCTTCACCTTTCTCATGATCCTTTTTTCATTGCTAAGAAAAGCATTTTTAGCTAGCTGTTGAGTTATCGAACTGGCTCCTTGGGCTTTACTCATAGTAACTATATTTACTACCATAGCTCTTCCCATTCCCAAAATATCAAATCCATGATGATTATAAAATCTTCTATCCTCTATAGCCACATAAGCATCTTTCAGTGATTTAGGCATTTCCTCTATAATTGCAGTTTCTCTGATTTCTTTATAGAGAATATCTATTACTTCACCATTTGTATCATATATTTTACTCGGTACTACTGGATTATATCCTTCTATTAGTTGCCCTAAATCTGGCAGTTCTTTATATGCTTTTACAATAAGAACCGTAGCACCTACTCCACCTAATAAAAATAATCCTATAAATATAAATAATATATTGCGAAATAATTTTTTCATAGTCTCCTACCTTTTGTTTTTTTGTCTTAATTGTCCACAAGCTCCATCTATATCAGAACCTTTTTCTCCTCTAAAAGTTACATTGATCTTTCTTACTTCCTTCAATTGGTTGTAGAACTTCTCTATTTTATCTTTATCAGGCCTCTTATAGTCAGTTCCCTCTACTTCATTGTAAGGGATTAAATTTACTATATGATCAAATCCATACATAAATTCAGCCAGCATATCGGCATCCCTCATTGAACAGTTAAAATCATCTATTAAGATATATTCAAAAGTAAGTCTTCTCTTCGTATATTTTTGATATTCTTGTAAAGTTGTATATAGATCCTGTAATGGATATCTTTTGTTTATAGGTATGATTTCATTTCTTTTTTGATCAGTAACTGCATGAAGTGAGATAGCTAATCCTATAGGCATCTTTTCTTGTAATAATTTTTCGATTCCTGGTACAATTCCGCAAGTAGATACTGTAATTCTTCTTTTTGAGATATTGATTCCCTTTTCATCAGATAACATTCTTATAGATTTTATAGTGTTATTTATATTTAATAATGGTTCTCCCATTCCCATATATACTAAATTATTTACTCCTTCACCTTTTTTAACTAACCTTCTATGGATAGTATATACTTGGTTTACAATCTCATGATTAAATAAATCTCTAGTATATCCACCTTGACCTGTTGCACAAAAACTACATTTTACAGGACATCCTACCTGAGTAGATAGGCATATTGTATTTCTATCTTTATGCTTTAATAATACAGTCTCAATACTCGTTCCATCTTCTAATTTAAATAAAAATTTCTCAGTCCCGTCTTTTTTAGACACTTTATGATCTAACAGGTTCAAATAAGGTATATACGTTTTTTCTTCCAATAATTCTCTGTTTTTTTTAGAAATATTTGTCATATCCTCTATTTTTCTAGCAATTTTTACATGAAGCCACTCATATATTTGTTTTGCATTGAACTTTTTCATTCCTAAATCTATTATAACACCCTCTAATTCATTGTACTCTAATTCTAATAAGTTTATCTTATTCATTTTTCTCCTCCACAATCTTTTGTATTCATTATTTCAATTAAATTTTCATATAGTTAAACGTTTTTTCATCTATTTACTAACCTTTCATATTATTCTATACTTTTTATTTCAGAATTTCATTTTTCGAAATATTATAAAAAATTTAATTTTACTCTTAATTTTAAAGTAATTTCAAAAAAATATCAACTATTTTTTCTATATTTACATCTATTCTTAAATTAATTCTTGCGGAATTCCCTCCACCTTTTATAATATACCCAAGTTTCTCCAAATTAGTTTTCAATTCAATACAGCTTATAGCCTTACTCATCACAGTAAAATTGCCATTTACACCATATATAACAGAATATTTTTCATCATCTATAAACCTAGAAAAAAACTTAGTTGTTGCATCATTTTTTTTATAGATAATTATTTTATTTCCACCTATAATTTCTGCATTTTCTTTTAATTTTTCACACAATAATTCACTATAATCACGATATAGACCACTCAATTCTTTGGTTTTGGATCTGTTTTCTTCTAACAAACAATCTATCTTGTCATTTATCTCTCCTATGGTAGAACTCAGCTGAATTGTAGATTTTTTTATTATGTTGTGTTTTTCATCATAATCTTCATAAGCTAATGCTCCTGCTTTGTAGTAAATACGAGTTATAGTTTTTTTTACTTTCTCATAATTTATAACTTTAAATAATCCAATTTCACTTGTTTTTTCTGCATGAAATCCGCCACAGGCATTCATATCAAAATCTTCTATTTTTACAACCTTTATTTTCCCAACGATCTTATCACTTATGGATTTCCTGAGGGATTCTATCTGGCTAGCTTCATCTCTAGAAAGTTCAAGTATCTCTATATTTAGACCTTTTTTAATTATTCTATTTACCTGCTCCTCCAAATCTTTTATTTTTCCACTCTCTATAAGGTCTAAACTAGGAAAATCTACAGTAGAATATTCCTTTCCCATTCGGAATCCTACAGTATCATAATTATATTTTTTCTTTAAATATGCTGATATTATATGTTGTGTTGTATGATTTTTTCCTATTTCACACCTTCTATCTATATCTATGAGATATTCATACTCTCCTAATTCTAATTTTATATCTAAAAACAGATTACCATCTCTATCCACTTCCAACACATGAGCTTCTTCGACATTTCCTCTGTCTCCTAATTGCCCACCCTTCCCATCAGGATAAAATTCTATACCTCCATCTAAGTATTCAACCATTGCTAAATATCTATCTTTTTCTTTTTTTAACTCTGTAATTTTTAGTTTCATATTTCCTCCAATTTTAATCAGATAGTATACTTTTAAAATTAAATCATCTATTTTTTTTACATTTCTCTTCAATCTGTTAATGAGTTTTTTTCCCCTGTTTATTACCGATGGTGC
The DNA here is from genome assembly GCA_002084825.1 of Fusobacteriia bacterium 4572_74. Lineage (GTDB taxonomy): Bacteria > Fusobacteriota > Fusobacteriia > Fusobacteriales > Fusobacteriaceae > Psychrilyobacter. The sequence continues at coordinate 1,540 of NBMF01000016.1, read as the reverse complement.
CTCTTTTTGTATTATTTCTTTAATCAATTTCATTATTTTAGGGTTAAGCTGCTCGTCTTTTAAGAAAACATTTGAGCTACATGCCACTGAATTTCCTGTTGTTTTATCTTTGAAACTTGATTGATTAATTGGGATTTTAGCCTGTATGTATGCCTATCTGAATGCGACGTCACGTTGCTTAGCCGTACACCCTTCTAGATGATCATCTATCACTCCTACTGCCTGTAAATAAGCATAGATAATTGTAGTCCCTATAAATTTAAATCCTCTTTTTTTCATATCTTTACTTATCACATCTGAAAGTTCTGTTTTAGCAGGGACATCTTCTAACTTTTCTACTCTATTTATTATTTGCTTACCCTCCACAAAATTCCATAGATACCTATAAAAGCTGCCAAATTCATTTTGAACCTCTAAAAATCTTCTAGCATTATTTATGGAGTCCCTTATCTTTAATTTGTTTCTGACTATTCCCTTGTTATTCATTAATTGTTCAAATTTTTTTTCATCATATAGTGCTACTATATTATAGTCAAAATCATCGTAGGCTTTTCTATAGTTTTCTCTTTTTTTCAATATAGTTAGCCAGCTTAAACCTGCTTGAGCAGATTCTAAGATCAGGAATTCAAATAATATTTTATCATCATAGACTACCTTCCCCCATTCTTCATCATGATATTTTTCATAGAGTTCATCTCCTATACACCAATCACATTTTTTCATTTTCCCTACCTCCCTATTTGTAAATAAAAATTTTATTGATTTTTCTTGGATAACTCAATGCATAAATTTATTTTTGATTTTTTTATGTAATAAATAATTGCTTATTATAGATATTTCTTGATATTTAATATCGAAAATAAGAATTTTGTGCATAGCAAACAAAACGTCCTCATTTTATTTTTTTGAAGGCCTTATATTCCATCAATATTCTTATTAACTTACAACAAATGGCTATCGTTGCCTGTTTTTTCTTTAATGGATTATCAGGTCTAGTTATGTAATATTGATATATCGCTGAAAATTCATCGTTTTTACCTATCAATAGCAGAGCTGTCTGAAATAGTATTGTCCGCAATCTACTACGACCTCTCTTACTAATCCTTGTTAAACCTTTGTGTTTTCCTGAACTATTTTCTACTAACGATAATCCTGCATATTTTTGGATTTGTTTAGGTGATTTAAAACGTTTAATATCCCCTACTTCCGCAATAAAAGCAGTTACTGTAGCTATTCCAACACCTTTGATTTTCAACATTTCTTGAGTTTCACTAATTTCGCGATTACTTTCGGATCCTTGGTGTCATTCTTTGTTTGACTGTTATTATCTAATTCTTTGGTTTGCTTAACGTGATATGGATTCACCATTGCTATTGCTATATTGTTGTCTTTTAGATACCTACCCAAATTAAACCAATAATGACCTGTAGGCTCTAATCCAGCTATTATTTCAGTTTTTTCGTGTTTTTCACAAACCTTTAGAAGCCATTCATTAAAAGTTTTGAATCCTGCACGAGTATTTTTAAATTTGAAAGTTTTT
>NBMF01000015.1 GCA_002084825.1 Fusobacteriia bacterium 4572_74 | reverse complement strand
AAAAAAAATTTATTTTATCATAGTAAAAGTAAATAGAGTGCCTTTTCTATTTGAGTCAACATCTATATTTCCACCACATAGGTGAACTAACTCATAAACTATAGATAGCCCCAACCCTGTACCAGCTACATTACTAGTCCTTGCCTTATCTACCCTGTAAAATCTATCAAATATCTTATATGTATCGGATTTATTCATTCCAATACCATTGTCCTTTACAGAAATTTTATATTTATCGAATTTCTCTTCTATAGTAACTTTTATTTTAGGAGTATTAATATTATAAATAAGAGCATTCTCTATGAGATTTTTCAAAATCATGGTAGTTTTTTCAAAATCTATCCTGATATATTCAGTTTGCAGGTCTAATTTATAGGATATATTAACTTTTTTTGATTCAATTTGATTTTCAAGGGATCTGTTTATCTCATCCTTTAAAAGGTTCACATGAATAGGAGCTAAATTTATGACTTTATTGCTCTCTATCTTAGATAGATTTAAAAAATCCATCAAAATATTATCTAATTTTCCTGCATTTCTCTCTATGATATTGATAAATTTATTTCTTTTATGGGAATCTTCTTCCTCTCTTAAGGCAACTAAATATCCCATAATATTAGTGAGAGGAGTTTTTAATTCATGCCCTACATTAGTAATAAAATTATTTTGTACCTCTAAGGTTTCTCTGTTTCTAGTGATATCCTTTATGGTAAAAAGGTATTCTTCCCGGGATTTCATATATTTTCCCCTGAGCAATATATATTTTTGAATATCATCTAAGAAGATTTCAGAGGAATCATTTTCTTTTTTTGAGATCAATCGGTCTATAAATTTAATAATTTCTAGATATTTAATATCTTTTTTATAATTATTAATATCTTCTTTTATATAGATAAAATTAATGGCATCATTTTTTAATTTAATTTTTTTCTCTGTATCTACTAAGAGGATCCCCATATCTACAGATGAGATGATGTTATTTAATTTAATTTTTTCTAATTTTAATTTTTCTATATTTTTAAGGTTGTTATCCTGCCACTCCTTAATAACTTCCCAAAATTTAAATAGCCACCTGTCGTCTTTTGTGACAACTTCTTTTATCTCATTACCGTCTTCTAACATCTTTTTTATTTGGTCGATTCTGTCAAAAAGATAGCGTTTTAAATAAAATCGATAACTTATAAGTGCAAATAGGTTTAAAAGTGAAAATAAGATAATATCTACGTAAGTACTGAGTTTTATATGTTTGAGAGCATTATTAGAGATTATAGAAACACGAATAATTTGAGATGAATTTAATCTAAGAGCAAAATATATTGTTTCTTTTTTAGTGATTTCACTTTTTCGTGTAGACAAACCTTCATTATTTTTTAGTGCACTTAAAATTTCAGACCGATTATGATAGTTTTTTACGGGGACAAAATATTGATCCTCCATACTATCAAACAAAACTTTTCTATCTAAATCTATAATTATAAATCTTTTTTTTGTTTTTTTAAAAAGATTCTCATAATTTTCAGATGGATTTTGTAAGATAATATTTTTAATTAAATAAGCATCATTTCTAAGTGAATTTTCTACATTTTTTATGCTGATCTCTGATAATTTATCAGTATTCCACCTTACATAGAGAACTTCTATTAGGAGGATAAAAATTATTATTATAAAATCTTTTCTTCTAATTTGTATCCAACCCCCTTGATCGTTTTAATGTCTTTCGAGATACTCTTTATCTTATCTCTTATTTTTGAAATATACATATCTACAGTACGATCACCTGTATAATAGTTACTTTTCCACACCCTATCTAATATTTTATCTCTAGTTAATACTAATCCTTTATTTTTTATAAGAAGGAGTAAAAGGTCATATTCTTTTTTAGACATAGAAATCTCATTCTTATCTTCTAAAATCAAATGTTTATCGGTGTCGATAGTTATATTTTTAAACAAATATTTTTTGGTATTTACTTTTATATCATGGGTTAAAAGCTTCTTTACTCGTAAAACCAATTCTCTAGGATCAAATGGTTTTTTCATATAATCATCTGCTCCTACTTCGAGACCTAACAATACATCCTCTATGTTGGTTTTTGCTGTAAGCATGATTATCTTAGGATTACCATATTTTTTCTCTGATTTTTTTATCATTTCAGCCAGACTCATTCCATCTAAATGAGGAAGCATAAGATCCAATATAATAACATGAGGATGATAAGTTTTAGCTAACTTTAATCCTGACATCCCATCATTAGCTTCAATTACCTCATATCCCTCTTTCTCCATAAAAAAACTAATTAATTCTCTGATGTCTATATCGTCTTCTACAATTAATACTTTCAATTAATAATCACCTCATCCCTTATTGTTTATAAAATTATGTTTTATAACTTAGAATACAATTTTTTTTAATCTATTTCAAATTTTTTCTTATTTGTTTACATTAAATTGACATATAATATAGATAAAAGAAGTAAATAAAAACAGGGAGATAATAATTTATATTTTATAAGTGATGATAACTTTTCATATGATCATCTATAAGTTATAATTTTGATAGGTTAGAAGAAAGTGAAAAATCTATTTTATTATTAATACCTTTATCAATGCATTAGGATATTCAATAAGTAAAAGGTAATTTTTTCACATCAAATCTTAGAAAATTCATAGAAAAATTAATTTTTCGTTTGAATAGTTCGTCAAATGTGCTATAATACATCTAAAGTATTAATATTTTAACATTAAAAAATTAGGAGGGTTTCAAAATGAAAGAGAATAATGCAAAAAAAATGTCATTAATATCATTGATCTTAATGATATTCACATCGGTATTTGGGTTTACTAATATTCCTAGATCATTTTATTTAATGGGATACGGTGCAATACCTTGGTATATTATTTCAGCCGTTTTATTTTTTATACCTTATGCTTTTATGATGGCAGAATACGGAGCAGCATTTAAAGATGAAAAAGGCGGAATATTTTCTTGGATGAAAAAATCGGTTAGCATTGAACGGCGGAGAGTTTGCTCAGCCTATCGTTGCTAATTCATTTACTGCATCACCTAACCCAACTTATGGAACACCTATGATGGTAGCTTCATTTATGGTATTTTCTATTTTTGCCTTCGGTGGTATAGAAGCTGTAGGTGGATTAGTTGACAAGACTCAAAATGCAGAAAAGACGTTTCCTAAAGGTGTTACCATTGCAGCAATAATCATTGCCGTTGGGTATGCTCTTGGAATATTCTTATTTGGGATCTTCACAAACTGGAGTGCGGTCTTATCGGATCCATCGGTTCATATGGGAAATGTAGCCTATGTAATGATGCAAAACCTGGGATATCAAGTAGGAATAGCACTTAATTTAAGTGAACCAGTTGCCATTAATGTGGGATTATGGATGTCTAGATATATGGGTATTTCTATGGTATTAGCATTAGTTGGAGCATTTTTTGCTCTATGTTACTCTCCGTTAAAGCAATTAATTGAGGGAACACCAAATGAAATGTGGCCGGAAAAAGTAAAGGTAATTAAAGATGGAATGCCAGTAAATGCAATGTGGTATCAATGTGGTATTGTAGCTGTATTCATATTTATGATATCTTTTGGTGGAGAAGGAGCATCTGCGTTTTTTTCTAAATTAATTCTTATGACAAATGTAGCTATGACTATCCCCTACTTATTCCTAGCTGTAGCATTTCCATTCTTTAAGGGGAAAACTGAGATAAGTAAACCATTTGAAATCTATAAGACACATAAAGCTGCCAAGATCGCAACTTTCTTTATAGTTGCATCTGTTGGATTTGCAAATATTTCCACAATTATAGCTCCAGCTGTAGGAGGAGATCTCGCTTCTACCCTATGGATGATAGGTGGACCAGTATTCTTTACAATTATAGCTTTAGTAATCTATAATAGATATGAAAAAATTATGGAAGCAAAGAAAAAAGTCAAAATGGCATAAATTATTTAGAGAGAATTTTGATTTTAAAATAAAAAGGTTAAAAAAAGAGGAGTTTAACTGCCTTGGGCAGTAAAACTCCTTTTTAAGATTTATAATTTTAAAAATTTTTCTTTAAACTCTAAATATCCATTTTTTCTCAAAGTACAAGCTGGACACTCTCCACATCCATTCCCCACTATTCCATTATAGCAAGTAAGAGTTTCATTCTTTATAATATCTAAAACTCCTAATTCATAGGCCATATTCCAGGTTTCAGCTTTATCTAACCACATAAGCGGTGTTTCTAAAACAAATGTGTAATCCATAGCTAAGTTTAAAGTTGTATTTAAAGATTTAATAAAAACATCCCTGCAGTCCGGATATCCACTGAAATCACTTTGAGAAACCCCAGTCATAATTATATTAATATCTCTTTGTTTAGCAAATATTCCTGCAAAAGTCAAAAATATCATATTTCTTCCATCTACAAATGTATTTGGGACTTCCCCTTTTGTAACTTCCCCTTTTGCAACTTCTAAATCTGATCTTGTAAGAGAATTAGGAGCTAACTGGTTCAACAATCCCATATCTAATATGTGGTGTTCTACTTCATTTTTTTTGCATAATTCTTTTGCACATTCCAATTCTAAACTATGCTTTTGACCATAATCAAACGAAATTGCAATAACTTCTTTATATAATTTTTTAGCACGGAATAGAAGGGTTGTACTATCTTGTCCTCCGCTAAAAACTAAAACACAACTATTTTTATTAATTTTATCTTTCATAAACTACTCCTTTTGAATTTATTTTTTTATACTTAAGGAAACTATAAGTTATATTTTTGTATAAAACCAATATAATTCCCAATTTGGATTGAACCTCACGTTTATTTTAAACCCCCTGCTTGTTACCCCAGATAAATTTATGCATCTGCAGCTGCAATCTCACTCCGTTTAATCTAAATTCCTTCATAAACTCTACTATCTCATCTAATTCTATTTTTTTATAAACAGAACTAAAATATATTCTGCATTTATTCATAAGATTATATTTCTCTATAATTTCTTTAGCTTTTAGAAGGTCATTGTAGTCTCCTACAACAAATTTTACTGTATCTTGCTTAGATATTGTTTCAAAGTTTTTTATAAACATGAATTTTTCCATCTCACTTGAAGGACCTTTATAATCCATTGTAAAGGATAGATTTTTTACATCTACTCTAAATAAATTTAAATCGATACTTCCGTTTGTTTCAATCTCTAGAAATAGAGATCTATCTTTTACTATATATTCTATTAGATCTTTAACTTTAAGGTCTAAAAGTGGCTCTCCACCTGTAAGAGTTATATTTTTAACTTTTGAATCTAAAATATAGTTATATATATCTTCCTTTGTCATCGGTGTTACAGTTACGTTTTCTTCATTGGCCCACATTGTATCGCAATAATTACATCTTAAATTACACTTTGCAAGTCTAATAAAAACGGCTAACTCTCCGGATCTCTGCCCTTCTCCATTTATACTTACAAATTTTTCAACTATATTGTAATATTTCATATTATTTACCACCTTTTTTTATCGATTGACGTATACGAAATATTATTATCATAACTAACATCATTTCCAGTCTGGATGTAACGTTACGTTGCCTATTTTTCGTATGTTGCTGAATTTGTAGGAGTTTCATATACAGTTACTCTTTTTACAGAATAGCCTTTTCCCTCTAAAATTTCATAGAAATATCTTGAAAACTCTTCAGCTGTCGGCCTAAAATCGACCTCTATTATATTGAAGTTATCTTCCTTCAGACACTGTAAAGTTATTTCCCTCGTGGTACCTTTTTCAATAATCAATGCATGATCATGATCATCTACTATTTTTTTAATATCTTTTTTTATATCTCCAAAATCCGTAACCATTCCTCTCAGCTGTCCCTCTTGTTTTAGTTCTTCTCCGTATATTTCTGCAATAACTCTCCATCTATGTCCATGAATATTCGAACACTTCCCCTGATAATCTGCTAAGAAGTGAGCACTATCAAAACTGTGTTCTCCCTTTAATATATACATACTTTATTTCTCCTCTATATAAAATTTTCTCCATAATAACAGCACCCAATAGCTCCATTAAACTGAGGATCTTCCAGGACTATTACCTCTGTATAATCTGATTTTAGATATTCTATAATAGCGCGATTTTTTGCTACCCCTCCGCTGACAATAAGAGTGTTCCCCCTAAATTTTGTAAGTAGTGGACGCAATCTGCTATACATAGAATAATTTATCCCTGCTGCTAACCTTTCCAAAGATATTCCTTCAGCAATCTTTCCAATTAATTCTGACTCTGAAAAAACAGCACAGGTTGAATTAAGCTCTATAGGGTCTTCTAAATAATTTGATAATGAATCGAATGGTACCTCTAAAACATTGGCCATATTTTCTAAATATCTTCCACAGGAAGCTGCACACTTATCATTTAAATCTAGATCAGTGGCTAATCCCTTTTCGATTTTTACAATTTTTACATCCTGCCCGCCAATATCTAAGAGAATAAAATCTTTTTTTCCTGACTGTGCTAAGGCTCCGTATACATGGGCTTTTATTTCATTTATAGGTTTAAACATACTAAGATCTGTATTATTTCGTCCATATCCTGTAGAAACAGCCAGATCTACATCTTCTATCCCTAATTTTTTTAAATCTACGATTATTTTATTTTGATATTTACAATAATCTCTATAAAAAGATACAGTGCTTATCTTCTTTCTTAATACTATTTTTTTATTTTCTATAACTATAATTTTAACTTCTCTACTCCCTAAATCGATCCCTACTATTTTTTTAGGTGTAAGTTTTTCTTTACAAGTAATATCATTCATTAATTTTCTCCAATTTTTTTTTGTCTTTTAACATATCTAAGAAAGCTTCTATTCTCAGTTTAGTTCTGGCATCTAAAACATTGGATTTATCCCCTTCAATGGTTAATATAGGAATATTTAACTCCTGCTTTAAAATTATATCTTCAACTGCACGATGGCAAAATGCCTGAGTATAGTGGATAACTGCATCTAATTGTCTTTCTTTAATTTGTTTTTTTATATCATCTAATCTAAAATCTATATCATATGTATATGTATAATCATAATATTGTTCATATATATTTTTAGCTTTCATGGCTCTAGGAAAAGCAAACTCCCTTTGGACTTCATTATATATAAACCTTCCATCTAACTCCTCAACATAATTATGAAGATCTCCCTGCATAGGAGGTATTCCTAGATATCCGAGCTTTAATTCTTTTTTATTTATAGGTCTTTTGTTTATTTCTTTTATTTTTTCATCTAAAAATTTGTTGTATTTATCTACATCTCCATCAAAATCACTAAAACATAGTTGAAGGATATGATTTTCAAAACCTGTGGCTTTTCCTTCTAGAGTTAATTTATCTATATATTTAGCTTTCTCTCTTATTAGATTTAATCTATTTCTTTGATATTCTACCTCTTCATAGGATACATCCATATATTTCATAAATTTATCCAGTTCATTTTTTATATCTTCTAAAGAATGAGAATGGGGATAACAGAAAGGATGAATTTTTATATTATTTTTTTTAAATATTTCCAAAAGTGTTTTAGTATTTGAGCAGTCTCCCTCTGCTACACCTAAAACTTTCTTTATTTTGTTTTCAATGCAGGCTCCGTATATTCCCTTGATCCAAGCACACATACTTTTGGGGAATCCATCACGTTCTGCTTTTTCTATATATTTTCCATAGTCTTCAGAAACAACAAAAATATTATTTAAATCTATAGGAGTATATCCTGCTGCTAAAAGTACCTCTATTGGCACTGTAGTTGTTAAACCTATTTTCTTCATTTTTTTTCCTTTCATAATTTAAACAATAAAAAAGGAGGATACATTTAGTACCCCCCAATAAATCAAAATAGAACTCTGGAAATTTTCCAAAATTATGTCCTAGTTTTATTTATAGACAGGATGGTATAAGTGAACTGTCTTTATTCAGTTTTGTACTATATAATATCATATATTCATCTATAATCCTAGTATAAAAACACTTACCTATATTTTCGAAGTAATTAAATTTCTATAAACATTATATTTTTCCCTTAATTTGTTTACACTATTTTTACATTAAATAAACGTTGATTTTACACTTTTAGTTTATAATACTTATATATTAATAGAAAAACAATCAAGGAAAGAACCAACTATACAGTAAAAGATATTAAAAATATAAATTTTTTTAAATTATGTCAATTATTGATGATAGAATGGTTAATTTAAGGAGGAATAAAATGGGATTAGATATTTTTTTTGACGTTATAGGAGGACTAGGAATCTTTCTATATGGTATGCACCATATGTCTAGCGGGATGCAAAAAATTGCTGGAGCTAAAATCAAAAGTATCATTGGTCTACTGACTAAAAATAGAATTATAGCTTGTATAGTCGGTGTATTGGTTACTGCTATGGTTCAGTCATCTTCTGTAAGTACAGTTATGACTATTGGATTTGTTAATGCTTCACTTATGAGTTTAAAACAGGCATTGGGTGTAATCTTAGGAGCCAATATTGGTACCACTGTTACCGGTTGGATCTTGGTATTAAAAATTGGAAAATACGGATTACCTATGGTGGGAATAGCAGCTATTTTTTATCTGTTTGCTAAAAATGAAAAAGTAAAGACTAAACTTTTAACCTTTATGGGATTAGGAATGATCTTCTTTGGATTAGAACTTATGAGTTCAGGTTTTAAACCTCTTAGAACTATGCCTTTTTTCATAGAATTATTCCATAGTTTTGATGCTACCAGTGGTTTTGGAGGAGTAATATCAGCGGCTCTTGTAGGAGCTTTATTAACTGCCATAGTACAGTCATCTTCAGCTACTTTAGGTATAACAATAGTATTAGCCAGTCAGGGAATGATAAATTCTGAGACAGCTGTTGCTTTAGTTTTAGGAGAAAATGTAGGTACAACAGTTACTGCTATGTTAGCTTCTTTAGGAGCTCGTGCTAATGCAAAGAGAGCCGCGGTTGCTCATACGATTATAAATGTTATAGGTGTAACATGGGTAGTATCAATATTTCCATATTACCTTCAATTCTTATCTAATTTTGTTGATCCAGTAACCAATATTACAAAATATGTTGCCACTGCTCATACGATGTTTAATGTGACCAATGTATTAATATTTTTACCATTTATAGGTTATATAGCTAAGATATTGAAAAAAATGATAGTTGAAAAAGAAGAGGTCGTAAAAAAATTGACTCAATTAGATGAAAGAATGTTAGAAACTCCTGATGTTGTAGTGGAGCAGACAAAATTAGAAATAAATAAAATTGGAACTGAGATTGTTTCTGCTTTCGGTGATATAAAGAAAACATTTAAGGAAAATTTGCCTATGGATTCAAAAGAATTTCAAAATGTATTGGATCTAGAAGACAGAATGGATATAGTGCAGGGAGAAATAGCTTCTATAAATTCTAAGGTTCTTGCCTTAGGTTTAGAAGCACCGATTATAAAAAAAGCTAGAAAAAATATAGCTATCTCAGATCAATATGAATCTGTTACAGATTATCTAAAAAGAATTGCATTTATCCATCAGAGATTATTTGATAATGATCAAAAATTAAGTAAGAAAAACTTAGAGGAACTGGAAAAAATTCATACTATGACCGTAGATTTATTTGATTATGTAGATAGCTCTTATAAAGATGAAAACTATAATATATTAAGGGAAGCTACTAAAAGGACTGCTGCTATTTCCAATCTATATAAAGAAATTAGGAGAAAGCATTTAGATAGGATGGCTGAAACAACTAAGTCACCGATATTAGTTACAGGATATATGGATATATTAAATCACTATAAAAGATTGAGTGATCACTCTCTAACAGTGGTTGAAATATTGAATGTATAGGCTTTCTTCCTTGGTGGGGTTTAAAAAGTAAAAAAAAGGAGATTCTTGTATGGGAATCTCCTTTTTTTAAAATAATAACGTATACAATAATGGATTATTTCTCCTAAGTAAGTTATCATAAATATAATGGCATATTGTTTTATCACGATCTATCACCTCGGAGGGTATTATACCACAAAAATATTTCATCTTTAATATGGATTTATTACTTAAATTAACTTGAAAAATCAAAGCAAGAATAGTTGTCATTAAGTAATACAAAATTGTCACTGTAAGAACAGTGATTCATGAATTATCCCTATTACAAAGATATATATAATTAATACAAATTAATGACAGAAAAAAATTAAAAATTTATTTTTTTTTATAGAAATGTTAATATTAGGAGTAAAAAAATATAGATAAGAGGAGAAAAATATGGAATTTAGTCATTTTAAAGATGGAAAAGCTGTTATGGTAGATGTGAGTAAAAAAGAGGATACCAGTAGAAAGGCCACAGCCTGTGGGAGTATTGAGATAAATACTGAAACTATGGATCTTATTGTAAATGGAGGAGTGAAAAAAGGAGATGTTTTAGGAGTAGCTAGAGTTGCCGCTATTATGGCTTCTAAAAAAACTTATGAACTTATTCCTATGTGCCATCCGCTGCTTCTTACAGGAGCCAACATAGATTTTGAAATAGATCAAGAAAACTTAGTTATATATGCTACAGGAACTGTTAAAACTACAGGACAAACCGGGGTAGAGATGGAAGCTCTCCAGATGGTAAGTACAGCATTACTAACTATTTATGATATGTGTAAAGCTATAGATAAGGAGATGATCATAGGAAGGATCTATTTGAAAGAAAAAACAGGTGGAAAGAGTGGTAAATTTGTTAATTCTAAAATAAAGTAATTTAAAAAAATTAAAACCTCCTACAAGCTAAAGATTCTTTGGTTTGTAGGAGGTTTTTTCCTGTATTTTCTCAAAAACTTCCTGCAAATCAGGAAAAGATCCCAAATTCCATTATATATTTCTAAGAAAGATTTATAGATGAAATTGTAAATTTTTTTGAACCTTATAATTTTATCTTTTCTTATAAACTCTTAGAGATTCTTCTAAAGTATAAAATTAATTAAAAAATATCCAGATATACATGTAGCTATACCATATAAAATAGCAGGAGATAAAGTTTTTTTGATAATTTCTCCCTCTTTATCTACTAATCCAACAACTGCAGCAGCAGCTACTACATTATGAACACAAATCATATTTCCAGCAGCTCCTCCAATAACTTGCATTGCAAGAATAACATATGTATTAATTCCTATAGTTTGAGATACTTGGTATTGAATTGATGAAAAAGTTAGTGTAGATACTGTTGCAGATCCAGTAACGAAAGAACCTAAAATACCTAAGAAAGGAGATATAAAAACCCAATTCTGTTCAAAGATATTAGCCAATACATTAGCAAAGAATGATGGCATACTCTCTCCTACTGCTGAATTTGCAGAATTTACAAATGTTTGAACCAAAGCTAAAGTAAAAACTAATACAATCGCGGCATTTTTAACACTAAATATAGTATCATTAAAAGATTTTTTTAGTATATCAGTTTTAAATTTTGAACTATTAATTGCCAATGCAATTAACCCTGCTATTAATAAGATAGCTCCTGGTGAATATAAAACTTGCCAACTAGAGTTTATTCCCATTCCCATTATATTTTTTACACTAAAATCAATTGTTGTAAGAACAAATGTTTTTAATGGTTTGATAATTCTTGTAGCAATTAATAATGCAACAACTAATAAATATGGAATCCATGCTAAGAAAAGATTTTTAGTTGTAAATTCAATTTCTTCAATATCATCATTTTTTATAGAATTTAATTTATTATCATTTTCTATTATCCAAGTTGAGTTTTTTGGTAATAAAATCTTATTTTTGGCAGTAACTGTAGCAATGCCTAAAACTATAGTGGGAGTTAATATTGACACAAATTCTGCTCCTAATAATAAAGCACACGTTACAGCAATTATTGCATAACAACCACCAATAAATAATGTCCAAGGTAGAACTTCTAAAGAACTTTTTATTGACCTTTTCTTCCCAAAATTTAAGGTTAAAACAATTACAATGATTGTGGGTAAAATTAGCATCATCAATGTGTCCACTCTAGTGACATAAAATGATATTTTATTAAAAAAATCAATTCCAGATCCTGGGATATTTCCTAGACCTACTAAAATTGGTGTTCCTATTGCTCCAAATGAAACAGGAACACTATCTCCTATTAAAGCTACAACAACAGCGGAAATTGGAGTGAATCCTAGTGACATTAAAAGTGGTGCTGCCACAACTGCTGGAGTTCCAAATCCTGCAGACCCTTCTATTAAAGCTACAAATAAAACACCAATAATTACAGCTTGAACTCTCATATCATCTGATATATTTTGAAACCCTTTTTTAATAATCTCCATACTTCCAGTATATGTTAGTATTTTTAATAACATAATTGCACCAAATAAAATGAATAGTATAGTTACAGCTTTATGTGTACCCTGTATAATAGATGCTAATATTATATTAGTATCCATTCCCCATATGAAATATGATAATACTATGAAAATAACTGAGCTGACAAACATTCCTTTTTTAGCACCCCATTTTAATAATACTAAAAAGATAAACGGTAATAATATAGGTAATGTAGATAAAATTATTTTTAAACTTTCCAAAATTAGCCCCCTTTAATTTAAATTTTGCTTATTTTAATTTATACTTTTATTTAAATATGGTCTAAAGTCTAAAATTTAAAGATTAGTTCTTTAATTTTTTTAGAAAATAGATAGACACTCTTAATTTCAATTGTTTTATATAATTACAATTTTATACTAAAGAGTGTCTATTATTTATTTATTTATTTTATAAATTAAATTATCCAATTACTTTTCCTGGGTTTAAAATGTTTTTAGGATCAAATGCTTGTTTTATATTTACCATTAAGTCTAAATGTCCACCGACAAATTGATTTGCCATATATTTTTTCTTAGCAAATCCTATTCCATGTTCTCCAGATACTAATCCTCCTAATTCCAAAGATTTATTATACATTTTTTTAAAGACATCTTCTCTTTTTTTATTCCATATATCTACATCCATACTATCTTTACAGATATAAACATGTAGATTTCCATCTCCAGCATGGCCAAAACTAGGTATTCTGATATCAAATTCTTTGGCTAAAACTTTTGTATACTTAATAAATTCTGCTACATTATTTCTAGGAACTACTACATCACATTCATCCATTTCGTCAGTTGATCCATGAATTGCTTCTAAAAATGCTCCCCTAGCAGACCAAACAGCTTCCTTTCTTTCTTCTGTATCTACTAAATAAGCATCCAAGGCTCCTATTTCTAAACATAAATCAGCAACTTTTTCATAGTCTTTGTCTACCTGTTCCTTTGAATTTCCATCAAAAGTTAATAAAAGATAAGAATCACTAGATTTATCTGGGAATACTTTTCCAAGATATTCTTCTGCAGCAATAATTACTTCTCTCTGTAAAAATTCAACGGCTGTAGGTATAGCTTTAGATTTTATAATACTTGGAACTGCATCAATAGCAGTATTTAGATCTGCAAATGGAAGCAATAGACTTATTGTATATTTAGGTAGTGGGATTAGTTTTAAAATTACCTTTGTAATAATTCCCAAAGTTCCTTCAGAACCTATAATTAAATCTTTGATACTATAACCAGAAGAGTTTTTTACGATTTTTCCTCCTAGTTCAATAATTTCTCCAGATGGAAGAACGACTTCTAATCCTCTTACATAATCTCTAGTTACACCATATTTTACAGCTCTCATTCCTCCTGCATTGGTACTAATATTACCTCCGATTGTTGCACTTTTTTCCCCTGGATCGGGAGGATAGAAAAAATCACGTTCTTCTACATATTTACTGATTTCCATAAGTAATACTCCAGGTTCTAGAGTCAGAGTTAAGTTATCTTCATCTAATTCCAAGATCTTATTCATTCCTGTAGTTTCAATAACTATTCCTCCAAAAAGAGGAACACATGCTCCTACAAGTCCTGTTCCTGATCCTCTAGCAGTTACGGGAATATGATGTTCATGGGCATATTTCATAATATCAGAAATTTCTTTAGTAGTATGAGCTTTTACTAGTATATCTGGCATTTTGTCGATTCCACCTAATTCATCGTGAGAGTAGTCTAGATTAATTTCATCTTTAAAAAGTACTCTTTCAGTATCTCCTATTAATTTTTTTATATTTTCAAAATCATTCATATCTATTTCTTTATATTTATTCTGCATTTTTATCCTCCATTTAAAAAGTAATTCTTCTATCTTTTTTTATTTCTTCTGTCAATTTTGGAATGACCTTGTATAAATCTCCTACAATTCCATAATGTGCTACATCAAAGATTGAAGCTTGTTCATCTGTGTTTACAGCAATTATTGTTTCGGCTCCAGTCATTCCTGCAGTAAATTGAACTGCTCCATGGATTCCGAAGGCAAATAATAATCTAGGTTTTACAGTTCTTCCACTAAGTCCAACCTGTAATTTGTTACTCAACCATCCACATTCAGTAAGAGGTCTAGTACAAGCTATTTTTCCATCTACAAGATCTGCAAATTCTTGAATCATATCAATATCTTCTTGTTTTTTTATTCCTCTTCCAATAGCAACGATTACTTCCGCATCAGCTATAGAAACTTCTGCATCTTTTTTTACTATATCTAAAACTTTAATTTTTGAATTTAATTTTTTTACATCTATATCTTGATTTATTATTCTACCACTTTTTTCTATAGTTTTTTCAGGTGCATCAAAGATTTTAGCTCTTACAGTACACATTTGAGGTCTATGTCTTTCTGTGACTATTTGTGCCATGATATTTCCACCAAATGCCGGTCTTATTTGAATTAGATCTGAATTAGGTTTCATCTTTAAAATTGTACAATCTGCAGTAAGCCCTGTTCTAAATCTTGCTGCTACCCTAGGAGCTAAAGATCTTCCTAAAGTTGTTGCTCCTACCAATATTGAAGATGGTTTATTTTTATTGATATAATCAGCAAACACTTCAGTGTAATTTTGAACTTTGAAATGTTCTAATTCTTTATAGTCATATACATGAATTTGATCTACTCCATAATGTTCTAATTCTTCCACTATTTTTTTTATATCTGAACCGATTAAGATTGCTTGAACTGGATGATCTATTATCGCAGCTAATTCTTTGGCTTTACCTATAAGTTCTAAAGATACTGGATTTATGACTCCATGAAAATGGTCTATGTAAATAGTTATTCCATTCCATAATTTTTTATTTACAGTTGTTACGACTTCATCCTCAACAAAATCAATACATCCACCACCGTTTTTAACACAAATTTTACACATTTTACATCCGGAATTTATATATGTTTTACCTTCTTTTTCTTCAATTGCATTAAAGGGACATAATTCTATCAATTCCATCATTTTTTTATGATTTATTTTATCGTGATTTATAACTAATTGAGCCATCTCTAACCTCCTAAATAATTTTTCTTGTTTTTAATTTATCGAATAATTCAACAGCAGCGTCTTCCCCTGAAAACATTTCTTTATCTGGATTTTTAGGAGGATTAAATATTCTTTCTACCTGAGTAGGAGATCCATTTAAACCATATTTTTTTTCATCTTTATCATCTAAGTCATCAAAAGTTAAAACTTTTATTTCTTTACCAACTGTTTTTAATTTATTTTTATATGACGGTAATCTAGGAGAATAAATCCCTTTTTCCACAGTGATTAAACATGGATAACCAATAGTTTGTATCTCTATAGTTTCACCCATATCTGCTTCTACAGTTAGATTTTCTGAAGTTACTTCTAATATTTTACTTATATTTGAAATATGAGGGATAGATAAATATTCTGCCATTTCTGGTCCTACTTGAGCTGTATCACCATCGGTAGTTTGTTTCCCACAGATTATTAAGTCTATTTCTCCCATGGCTTTTAACCCTTGAGCTAAAGCATAGGATGTTGCTAATACATCAGCTCCAGCAAACTTTCTATCGGAAAGTAATACCCCTGTATCTACTCCCATAGAAAACGATTCTCTAATTACAGCTTTAGCTTGGGGAGGTCCCATAGATAGGACACCTATTTCGCTGTTGATTTGATTTCTTATTTGAAATGCAGATTCTAAAGCATAGAGATCATATGGATTTATTTTTGAATCGACACCATCTCTTAATAAGACTCCTGTGACTGGATCAACTTGAACATTAGTACCTCCAGGTACTTGTTTTATACAAACGGCAATTTTCATTTATTATCCTCCTCTTAATTTAAATTTGGTATGACCAATTTTTTTATAAAAAAATAAAATAAACGTTTTAAATTTGGTATGACCAATTTTTTATGTAAAAATTAAAAACAAATAATTTCACTTTGCTTCTTCTAAAAGCTTACTTTAAACACAACCTATATGTCAACAAAGTTATTTTTTTATTTAAGTCCATTTCCTAAATATAAACATTAATATTTGAGAAATCCTGATTTTTGTTATTTTCATATATTTTTTAGACTTATTTTAAAAACAAATAAAATAATTTGTATGAAAACAGGAAA
>NBMF01000014.1 GCA_002084825.1 Fusobacteriia bacterium 4572_74 | reverse complement strand
GTGGAAATACAAAAAAATATTTATAGGATATTTAAAATAAATAATAAAGGAGGGTATGGTAAGAATCCTATATACTTATCATAACAAGTAAAAAATGAAATTTTTAGAAATAGAAGCAAAAGATAAAAAATATATAAAGCAGATTATAGAGATCGTAGTGGAATGAATGAATGGATCTTAAAACCAATGATTCGTTATGGAAAGGTGTTTGTACTTGTTATAGAAGATGAGGTTATAGGGATAGCTGAATATATGAGAAATTTTGATGGTAATGAGATATTTTCTATAAAAATATTTAGAAAAAATAAGATAAAAAAAATAGGACTTACAGTTTCTTTAGAAAATAAAAAAGCTATAAAATTATATAAAAAAATGGGATTTAAGATGGAAGAGATGTTAAAGGATGAATATGGAAAGGGTATAGATAGGCTTTACCTTGGCAAAGAAATATAATAAAAAAATCATTTGGTTGATAAAATGATTTCATATAGGCCACGGGGCCTGTCTCATATTTTGTGTAAACCTCCAAATTAGTGTAAACTACAATTACATTAATTTGGAGGTTTTTTTATGAGAAAAAGAAGAAAAGATTTATCCCATGATGGGATCCCTAATAAGAATTAAATCTTTTTAGTCCTTAAAACGACCGTTTATGGTCCTTAATTATAGAAAATAAAAACAAGATGGGTGTTTCCCAAATTTAGTGTAAATTTAAATATGGTCCTATGTCAATATAGTGGACAACTTTTCTTCGCATTTTTTTTCAAAATTTAAGGGACTCATATTCCCGTTTGCACTATGTAATCTTTCTCTATTATAAAATCCTTCAATGTAATCAAAAACTCTTAATTTCATCTCTTTCGCACTAATCGCACCTTGTAAGTAAATCATTTTTTTCTTAATACTCGTATGAAATGATTCAATAACTGCATTATCATAACAGTTACCTCTTCTGTTCATAGATTGTGTCATTTTTAGCTGCTCAATCAGCTTACAATAGTCATTGCTTGTATATTGTGATCCTTGATCACTATGGATTATTGTTTCTAACTTAAGCTGCTCTTTTGAGTAAGTTTTTTTATTTCTAATTCTTGAGGGGAAAGATCATCTCTCTTTTTTAAATCACCAAATAGTTGTTTTTCCCAACCAACTACTGTACTAGGAGCTATTCCATATTCATGTTTTATCTCTGATCTAGTTTTTATTTTATTATGAACTAATTCCGCAATCTCTCTTTTAAATTCATTATCATATTTTGCCATTATATACACACCTTCCTTGTATAATGAAATAGAGTTATAAAAGAACTATTTCTAGTTTATTTAATTTTTGTTATATAATTATAATAGACGCTGTGGATTAGTGCACCTTCCTATAGCTTTGACTATTTTCTAAAGGCTCTAACCATAGTTCTATATTTAATTGTTAATTAGTTAGATAGCGCTCGACGTTTTATATGTAGCAAGGATATGTTAAAAATATATAAACAATTTACCGCTATATCACAGAAGTTTTCAAAACCATATTTTTGACACATAACTGAAACTTAGAGTTATGAATATAACTCTGTAGTTGAACTTAGTCAGATATTAGAGATTGTTTGAAGTTACAAATCTCAATATTCCTATAGAGATTCACTGAGAATCAGATGAGAGTTTCACAAAGATTTCTCCGTGTACTCTTCTTTTTATCCTTTGTTTATCTCCGTGTCCAATCTTTTTATCTTTTAACTTTCAATTTTTAACTATTCACTTTCAACTAATATTTTTTTGTGCCATTCATGACTAGTTTTTAATTGTTTCTCTGTGTATCTCCTTTTCCCTCAATGTATCTCTGTGTCCAATTTTTCTCTTGGTTTTAACCCCAAAAATAAAAATTCGTGATCATCATAGCCCTTTCCGTGTATGGTTGTCTGAGCGTAGTCGAAGACAGACATCCGCGTTCTATTGCTTTTTGTTTTCCCTTCGTGTCCATTGGCGTAATTCGTGGTTAGCTTTTAAGGACTTTTCATCCTTTTTTCATTGTCAATTGTACATTATACATTGTAAATTATTATTCTTTTTATTTATCCTCTCTCATTTCCCTCCTAAGCCTTCCTAAAAACTTCCCCTGTTGATTACACACCTATCATTGAAAAATATTAAATAAGAAGGTCTTTAAACCGTTGGTACTATTGGCATTCAGAGGATGTTTTGAAAAATGTCTCACAGTGAGAAAAAAAGGCTACTCAATGGACTTATTTAAGTCTAAAAAAGAGATAAAATTAAGAATTTTTGATTCCATTGAAAGATTTCATAGTGGACAATTCATTATTCATTATTCATTTTTCAAATTTAATTTTATTTTCTAATGTGTTATACTTAATGTATATAAAAGTTAAAATTAACAGTAAAATCAGAAAGCACATAACACATAACACATAACATATAACGTATAGGAATATATATAATAATAAAGGAGGGTATGATAAAAATCTATATATTTATCATACAAAATATATCTATGAAAACAAATATGAATAAAAATATATTATTAGGAATTACTGGAGGGATTGCAGCCTATAAATCTGCTAATATCTGTTCTCTTTTAAAGAAAAACGGATATAACGTAAAGGTTGTAATGACCAAGAATGCTACTGAAATAATAACTCCTCTGACACTGGAAACCCTGTCTAAAAACAGAGTGGCCATGAATATGTGGGCAGAAAAATCAAATATAGATGTAGAACATATAAACTTAGCTGATTGGGCTGATCTAGTTTTAATTGCACCTGCTACGTATAATATTATTGGAAAAGTGGCAAATGGTATAGCTGATGATATGCTTTCTACTGTAATTTCTGCATCTTGTGCTCCTACTTATTTTGCACTAGCTATGAATGTAAATATGTATAATAATCCTATCCTAAAAGATAATATAAAAAAATTAGAGGGATATGGATATAACTTTATCGATGCAGATTCAGGTCAACTTGCCTGTGATTGGATTGCCAAAGGTAGACTCAAAAAAGAAACCGATATAGTTGATATTATAAATAACTATTTTGAATCTTTAGAAAGAGAAATATTTTTAGACGGAAAAAATATTTTGATTACAGCTGGTCCTACTGAAGAAGCTATCGATCCTATCAGATATTTGAGTAATAGATCTACAGGTAAGATGGGATATGCACTGGCTGCTGCAAGTGTAAAATTAGGAGCTAATGTTACCTTAATTAGTGGACCGACTAATCTTGATATCCCAAATGGTGTAGAATTTATATCTGTAAAAAGTGCTGATGATATGTATAAGGCCGTTTTTACTAAATTTGAAAAGATGGATATCGCTATTGGTTGTGCAGCTGTAGCAGATTATAGGATGAAAGAATACTCACCTTCTAAAATTAAAAAAAATGATGGGGATTTAGTTTTTGAATTGACAAGAAATCCTGATATCCTCATGGAGATGGGTAGGAGAAAAAATAAACAAATTCTCATTGGTTTTGCCGCTGAATCGGATAATCTGATTGAAAATGCCATAAAAAAATTAGAGAAAAAAAATCTAAATTTAATCATAGCCAATTCTACTAACGCCTTTGGAAATGACAATAATGAAGTTTTTTTTATAGATAAAGAAAAAAATGTTTTAGAACTTCCTAAAATGACAAAAAATGATCTTGCATTTAAAATTTTAGAAACATTAAAGTAAATTGATAATTAATAAGATTTAAATTGACTAATTCATAAATATAAACTATACTCATAATAATATCAAATTAATTAGGAGGCTTTTTATGAAAAAATTATTAATATTATTAGCAGCCCTATCACTTGTGGCATGTAGTAGCAATAAACCAAAAGAAAATATGGTAGAAAACACACCTGCAGTTGTAGAAAAAGTTATGAGAAGAAGTTATGGTAGAAGAAGTTATGGTAGAAGAAGTTATGGTAGAAGAAACTCCAATGGTAGAAAAAAAATCTACAAACTATACTGTCGTAGAGGGAGATAACTTATTCAGAATAGGATTAAAATATAACATGTCTTGGGATAAATTAACTGAGAAAAATAATATCTCTAATCCAGATGTTCTTGTACCTGGTCAAGTATTAGAAATACCAACAAAATAAATTATTAATAACCACCTATTAAAATAAAAGATGATCTCTTAAAATATGGAGATCATCTTTTATTTTACACAATATTTTATTAAATAACATAAGACTTTTATATAGTGATTTTATCTTCTTTTATTATTTTTCTAACACTTTCTAAATCTTCCACAGTATCTACTCCTACAATTTTATAAGGAGTCTCCAAAACTTTTATTTTATAACCATTTTCTAAGACTCTAAGCTGCTCCAATGATTCAGATATCTCTAGAGGTGTCTGAACCATCTGTGAATATTTAATAACAAAATCTCTTCTGTATCCATATATACCTACATGTTTAAAGTAATTTTTCATATCTAATTCCCTTGGGTATGGAATAGGTGATCTAGAAAAATAGATTGCATAGTTATCTTTGGTTGTAATTACCTTGACATTGTTTGGATTACGAACCTCCTCTATGCTATCTATCCTGTGTTTTAAAGTAGCCATACTCAAATCAGGTTCTTCTATAAATGGAGTAATCAAAGCATTGATCATCTCTTTTTCTATAAGTGGTTCATCTCCCTGTACATTTATAATTACATCAAATTCACTATAAATTTCCGCAACTTCAGCTATTCTAGATGTTCCGTTAGGATGCTCTTCAGAGGTCATAACAACTTCTCCCCCAAAAGATTTAACTTTATCATATACAAGTTGATTATCAGTTGCTACAACAACCATATCTAGGTTAGATAATAGAGTACGCTTATACACCCATTCAACCATAGAATGACCATCTATCTCAGCTAAAGGTTTCCCTTCTAGCCTCGTTGAAGCATATCGTGCTGGAATAACTCCTAAAAATTTCATATTTCCCTCCAATTATAATTTTTTATTAATTATACAATATAATTGCCTAAAAAAGAAGGAAGTTGATCTATTTAGAGTATATTATTTAATAATCTTTTATTTACTTTTAATAAATTAACTGTTGATTTATTAAAAATAAATATTTATAATATAATAAATCAAAATATTTTAGTCAGATAAATATTGTTTTAAAATAATAGGACGGTGAAAAGATGAATAAAAACACATCTGAGGATATAGCTTTTTTTAACTTATTAAAGGAGTTAATTGCACCAAAATTAGAAAATGAGTCATTGGATTATAATGTATCTATAAATGATCTTTCTGATAAAATGGAAATTGATATTAAAATAATTTCTAAATTTTTAAAAAAATTACAAGAGGATGGATTAGTTGATATCTTAAATAGAGTCGATGGAAACGTTAATCTCCATTTTGAAAAATCTCATGATAAACTATTGGAGATTATCTCTCATGACGCAGTAGAAGAAAAAATTTCTAATATGAAGAATTTTATCAAGAAAAAAATATCATATTTTAATATGAATAATACAAATGAACCTGTATCTCAATATGCTCTAGAAATTAAAAAATTAATGGATGAAAAAGGTCCAAATACAGATATAAACAATATCATTTCTAAAGGCATCAAAGAGATATTAAGTGAAAAAAAAAATATAATCTTATTAAATAAAATTATATTTGAAATTGCTAAAGAAGCTGATGAAGATGATTTGAAAAAGTTAGAAGAAATCATCTATTATAAGTTGAATTTACCCATAGAAGAAAATCCATTTTATGTGACTTTATTTTTAACAGCTATATCTTATAAAATTCAATATCTGTAAAATTTTAAGGGCATAAGAGATGCCCTTTTTAATATAAATAAATCGAAAAAATAAAACCTTAGATACAAAGTAATAAAGATAAAGTAATCTTCCACAAGGTTTATATGAAAAAAAGTAAACTAAAAGATCAAATAGAACAAATATCTATATAGGTATAAAATAAAATAAAAAAGGATGAATTCATATGAAAAAAATAATATTGATATATATGATTATAAGTTTATGGAGTTATGGATATGATTATCCATATAAAGATCCGTATTTAGCAACTGTTTTAGCCACTCCTCCTAAGGATATGGCAGTATTTAAAGATACAAATTTCAAAGAGATAAAGTTAAACTTAAAAAATGAAAAAGCTCCGTCAAATCTATGGTATCTTGATGGATTTAGATTTGGATTGATGGCTCAAGATCATGAGGCTCCTCTGATATTTTTGTTGGCTGGAACAGGATCTCAATACAATTCCTATAAGATGCTGACTATGAGTAGAATATTGTATGAAAATGGATTTAGTGTTATTATGTTTCCCACCAGCTTTGATTATAACTTTATAATCTCGGCTTCTAAAACTCATGCTCCTGGATTTTTGAAAAGAGACAGCAACGAAATCTACGATATTATGGGTTTAGCTCTGAATAAAATAAAAGATAAGATTCAGTATAAGGAAATTTATGCCACTGGATACAGCCTCGGAGGAACAACAGCTCTTGTTTTAGGAGAGATAGACAGCCGAAAAAAACATTTTAACTTTAAGAGAATTGTTGCTGTCAATCCAACGATAAATTTATATGAATCTGCAAAAATTTTAGATAATATGCTGGATGACAATATAAAAAATGAAGAAGAATTAGATCAATTACTGCAAAATATAATTTTAGGTGTAACGCAGTATAGCCAGAATAACAAAAACATGCAAATAGATGAAGCCGCAATTTATTCATTGTTTAAACAGTTAAATATGAGTGAGGAAGAATTAAAGATCCTTATTGGTGTTGCATTTAGGTTTATAGCCATAGATATCAACTATATCAGTGATCTCATGACTAAATCCGGGGTATATACAGATCCTAATAAAAAAATAACCAAATTTCAAAATATGAGTGAATATTATAGTGCTATTAATTATAGTAATTTTCAAAATTATATAGAAAGGATTGGTTTTAAAACGTATAAAAAATTAGATAAAACCCTAACTATGAAGAAAATGATAAAAAACAGTAGTTTAAAATTTATAGAAAACTATCTAAAAAGTGCTAAAAACATTGCAGTCATTACCAACGAAGACGAATTGATATTAACTCCGGATAATTTGGAATATTTAAAAAAAATAATGGCAGGCAAAATAAAAATTTATCCATATGGGGGACACTGTGGAAATATGTTCTTATAAAGATAATATTA
The DNA here is from genome assembly GCA_002084825.1 of Fusobacteriia bacterium 4572_74. GTDB lineage: Bacteria > Fusobacteriota > Fusobacteriia > Fusobacteriales > Fusobacteriaceae > Psychrilyobacter. The sequence continues at coordinate 19,089 of NBMF01000014.1, read as the reverse complement.
TTTCTATGGTCAATTACCTTAAAAGAGGTGAGTTAAAATGAAGAAGATACTTATTTTAATAACTCTAATTTTTATGGGGTGTAGCAGTATCAAAGTGCAGGAAAAAGTTTCTACTAATAAAGTAAAAAAAATAAATATATCAGAAAATTTTAACCATCATTTAAATGATGGAGAATCTCATATCATGGATGCACATTTGAACCTTTGAATAAAAGGATATATTATTTCAACTATCAATTTGATAATTGGGTAGCTTTACCTGTCTCTAATTCATGTAATAAATGGAATATTAATTTTAGATCTTAAAACTATGTTTACAGGGATAGAAAGATTTTTTATAAATACTACGCTAGGAGTTGCAGGTTTATTTGATGTGGCAACCCTTGTAAAGATACCTGAACATAAGATTACTTTAAATGATACTTTGATGATGTATGGAGTGAAGGATGGTCCATATTTAATCATTCCATTTTTAGGGCCAAGTGACCTAAGAAATGCCGGTGCCTTCTTAACCACCTTTATTTTAAGAGCACCTCTCGATCCCATCAATATTTACAGTGGGACTCTAGAAAAAGACTTAACTTTCGCAGGATTAAAAACTATAGACATGAGAAGTAAAGTTGACTTTAGATATTATAGTCTAGGAACTCCATTTGAATACGAATATGTCAGACTCCTATATTTGAGATTTATGGAGATTAGAAAAAAAAACATTAATCATTAGATTGACACACTCTTATAGGTGAGCTATAATAATTAAGATATTTAGAATTGAAAATAAAGTTATAAAAAGATAAAAAAATTAATTTTTAGGAGGTATTAATATGGGAAACATTGTAATAAAACATTCACTGGATGATAATAAATTTTTAGTTATGGACGGTGACATCGAGGCGGGGTATTTAGTATATAGTTTAAAGGATAATACTATATATATCCTTACTATCTTTGTAGATCCTAAATATAGAAATAGATCTTTAGCTAAAAGATTACTAGATGAATGTGTAGATTATATAAGAAAAGAAGAGTTTAAAACTGTACCTATATGTTCATATGCGGCAAGAGTATTTGAAAAGTCAAATAAATACGATGATATAAAAACTATTTAAATAAAAAATAGGTGAACTCTATATTACTAGAGGTCACCTATTTTTTATAAAATTACTATCTCCTAACCCTAAAGAATAATAAAATAACATGACATTGCATCCAAATAGATAAATTTTATAAAACTATAAATTTAACTAATATTAAAAAAATGGGATAATTATATATATAATTCCTATAATTTTATACTTTTTATAGAAAAAATAAATTATAATCATTGAAAAAAAAGAAAATAGATTATATACTATAAGAGTAAATGAAAAAAGCTAATAAAAAACTAATAAAATAAAGGGGTGTTTTAAATGTTACAGGATAAAGTATTAAATTATAAAGATGACGTAGTAAAATCAATACAAGAAGCTATTAGAATTAAAAGTGTGGAGGAAGCTCCTCTTCCTGGAATGCCATTTGGAGAAGGTCCAGCAAAAGCTTTAGTTCATTTTTTAGACTTAGGAGAAAAATTAGGATTTAAATCAACTAACTTTGATAACTATGCAGGACATATTGACTTTGGAGATGGAGAAGAAACTTTGGCTATCCTTGGACATGTAGATGTAGTTCCAGAAGGAGAAGGATGGGATCATGATCCATATGGTGGAATAATTGCTGATGGTAAGATATATGGTAGAGGAACTTTGGATGATAAAGGACCTATGATCATGTGTATGTATGCTATGAAGGCATTAAAGGATTCTGGTCTAAAGTTAAATAAAAAAATTAGAATGATCTTAGGAGCTAATGAAGAAACTAACTGGGGATGTATGAATCACTATTTTGGTACTTTAAAAATGCCACAACCAACTTTAGCATTTACTCCTGACTCAAGTTTCCCAGTTACATTTGCAGAAAAAGGAATTATGCAAGTAACTATGACTAAAAATATCAATACTAAAAATATAACTATCCAAGGTGGAAAAGCATTTAATTCAGTAGCAGAAAGTTGTGAGATGACATTCCCAGCTGAACTTTTAGCTACTCTAGAGGCTAAAGTAAAAGAATATAATGAAAACCATGAATATAAGATGGAGATCACAGATGGAAAATTAATATCTTATGGTAAATCATCTCATGGAGCTAGACCAGAAAGTGGATATAATGCTATCTCTGCTTTAATGGAAATTTTAGAAGGCGTAGATTTAGGAGAAATCTCTGAATTTGTAACTTTCTATAACTCTAAGATTGGAATGGAGCACAATGGTGTTTCTATGGGAATTGGATTTGAAGATGCTGACTCTGGAAAATTAAGTTTAAATATCGGAAAATTATCTATCAAAGATGATAAGATTAAGTTAAGTATTGATATGAGATATCCTGTAACAACTAAAAAAGAAGCTGTTTTAGAGGGACTAGAAAAAGTTGCTAAAGAAAATGATTTTGTATTGACTATAAAGAGTGAATCTAATGCACTTTATTTTCCTAAAGACACAGTCTTAGTAAAAACACTTATGAATGTATATAAAGAAATTACGGGAGATGTAGATGCTGAACCTGTCGCTATCGGTGGGGGAACATATGCAAGAGCTGTAGATAATGGTGTAGCATTTGGAGCATTATTACATGATCAAGAGGATAATATGCACCAAAAGAATGAGTATTTAGATATTAGTAAATTAGATACATTATTAAAGATTTATGTAGAAGCTATCTATAGATTAGCTAAATAAGAAACGTGATGTTACATCCAATTAGATTTCACACTGACAAATTAAAAAGTAAAAAAGCTAACCATGGAAAATTTCCACAGTTAGCTTTTTTTTAGTCTTCTATATTTTCATCTTTCTGATCAATCACAGGAGGAGTATAGTTTTTGTATTCTTCCAAAGCTTCATCTAAATATTCAGCTAATTCCTCTCTTCCTTTATGAGATAGGGCAGAATAGAATAATACATCACTATTTTTAAATTCTATCTTCTTTCTGATATCTTTTAATTGTTTAAATTTTTCATTGTTAGACATCTTGTCCACCTTGGTAAAGATAATCTTGTATGGTACATCATAATAATCTAACCATTGTAACATATCAATATCTTCTCCACTTGGAACTCTTCTAATATCTAATAATACAAATACTAATTTTTTTCTCTTAGAAGCTAGATATCTTTCCATAGTATTTCCCCAAGCCTTTTTTACAGCTAATGGAACTTTGGCAAATCCATAACCAGGCAGGTCTACTAAATAAGTTTCATTATTTATGATAAAGTAGTTTATTAGTTGAGTTCTTCCTGGTGTTTTTGATGTTCTAGCTATTTTTTTTCTATTTGTTAAACTGTTTATTAGAGATGATTTTCCTACATTTGATCTGCCTACAAAAGCAAACTCTAAATTATTTATTGGTTCTGGATAATCAGCTTCAAACACTGCCGACTTTACAAAATCCGATCTTTTTATTTCCATTTTTTTTATTCTCCTTTACTCACTCTGATTAAAATTATAAAAACTATAAAAATTTAATTTTTTATTAATCTAATCAATATTGAACTCTTCATTCCTAAATTTCAATTATTTAATATAATTTACTGTATTTTCTTTTCTTGCAAGGGAAGTTGGAGTTTTTTCTAGTGATGAATAACCTAAAGTTACAGCATATTGAACTTCATATCCCTCAGGAATCCCTATTTCTTCATTTCTTTTCTTATTTTCTTCACCTTTAAAATATTCAACTATCAAACCTATCCAGCAAGTTGAAACTCCTAATGATTCAGCAGCTAATAGCATATTTTGTGTAGCAGCACCTAAGTCTGTTTTCATAGAATATGCTCCATCATTTTTACCTGATACAATTATTACTGTAGGAGCATTATATAAGAAATGAAGATTTTCATTTCTTGCCATCCTTCTAAATATAGGTGTTTCACAATCTTTTAATGCTTCCTTTGTTCCTAGACTTATTTGATCTATCATATTTTTATTTTGTAATACAGTAAAATGCCATGGTTGAGCATTATGTCCACTAGGAGCATAGAGCCCTGCTTCTATTATAGCATCAATTTTTTCGGATTCTATCTGTATTTCCTTATATTTTCTAATAGATCTACGTTTTTTTATATTTTCTAATACTATGTTCATATTTCTCCTCTCTATTTTTCAAACGCTATTTTTTTAATATCATCATAAGTTTTTGCAAAATGAATAGTCATATCTTTTCTTACTTCCTTAGGCAGTTCATCTACATCAGATTCATTATCTATTGGCAATATAACCTCATGAATTCCAATCCTATGTGCTCCGATCACCTTTTCCTTGATTCCTCCCACTGCTAATACTTCTCCAGTAATTGTAATCTCTCCGGTCATGGCTATATCTTGTCTTATTTTCTTCTTTGTCAATACTGAGATTAAAGCTGTAGTAATAGTTACACCTGCCGATGGACCATCTTTTGGTACAGCTCCCTCTGGAAAATGAAGATGAAGATCTAAAGTTTCATTAAATTTTTCATCTATTTTTAACTCATCAGCAATTGATCTCACATAGGAATAAGCAACATGTGCCGATTCCTTCATTACATCTCCTAATTTACCAGTTAAAATGATCTTACCCTTACCCTTCATAGATACCGATTGTACTTCTAATGTAGTCCCTCCTACACTTGTCCATGCTAGTCCGGTAACTACACCTAATTTAGGTTCTTTTTTCTTGATTTTATCTGGTCTATACTTTACTTTCCCAAGATATGTTTCTAGATTTTTTACTGTAATAACTATTTTTTTTCTATTTTTTTCTATAACTAATTTAGCCAATTTTCTGTATAGACTATAAATCTCTCTTTTTAGATTTCTTACACCGGCTTCTCTAGTGTATTCATTTATTATTCTTAGGAGTGCTTCATCAGATATCTTTATATCTATTTCAGATAGTCCATTATCTTTCTTAGCTTCGTCCAACAGATATTTTTTAGCTATATGCATTTTTTCAAACTCAGTATACGAATTTAAATAAATAATTTCCATCCTGTCTCTGAGTGGTCCTGGGACACCTCTCAAATCATTAGCTGTAGCAATAAAGAAAACATCAGAAAGGTCAAATGGTGTATCCAAATAGTGATCTTCAAAGTTCTTGTTCTGTTCAGGATCAAGCACCTCTAGCATTGCAGAACTAGGATCTCCCTTAGTATCACTAGACATCTTGTCAATCTCATCCAATAAGATAAGTGGATTTTTAGTTTTAGCTTGTTTCATTGCTTTTATTAATTTCCCTGGCATAGAACCAATATATGTTCTTCTATGTCCTCTGATTTCAGATTCATCTCTTACCCCACCTAGAGATATTCTAGAAAAATTTCTACCCATAGCATCTGCCACCGATTTAGCCAGTGAAGTTTTACCTACACCTGGAGGTCCTACTAGGCAAAGAATTGTCCCCTTCATATTTGGATTTAATTTCTTAACTGCCAGATATTCCAAAATTCTTTCTTTTATTTCCTTTAATCCATAATGATCTTCATCTAATTTTTCATGAGCTTTTTTTATATCCAAAATATCCTTTGTTTTCTTGTTCCAAGGAAGATCTAATATTGTTTCTACATAGTTCCGTACCACACTAGATTCAGCTGAAAATGCCGGCATCTTAGATAGTTTAGAAACCTCTTTTTCTATTTTTTTCTTTATTTCTTTTGGAAGTTTCTTGGCTTTTATTAATTTTTTTAGTTCCAAGATATCATCATCATCGGATTCATTTTCTCCTAATTCTTCCTTTATAGCACTTAACTTTTCTCTCAAGAAATAAGATCTTTGAGCCAAATTCATCTTTTCTTTTACTTTATTTTCTATTTTTTTCTCTAAGTTCAAAATCTCCAATTCTTTTTTTAAGATTCCTATTAATTTATATCCCCTTTCTTCTAAATTAAATATCTCTAAAAGTTTTTGTTTTTCTTCAGATGAAATATTTAAATTTCCACTTATTAAATCAAATTTTTTATCTATATTTTTCATAGTTCTTATACTTACTAATAGATCGGGCAGGATCTTTCCACTTAATTTAGCATATTTTTCAAATGATTTTAAAACCCTTCTAACTATAGCTTCTCCTACATTTCCATCTAATTCTTCACTCTCAACTGCTATAAATTCAGCATAGACTATTCCATCTGTTTCCTCTACATCACCTAAAATAATTCTATGAGAAGCTTCTATCAATACTTTTATAGTATTATTAGGCATCTTCACTGTCTGCAAAATAGTAGCTTCTACACCTATTTTATTTATATCACTTGTATAATTTGGCTCTTCCACTAAAAAATCTTTTTGCATGCACAGAATTAATTTACTATCTTCAGCCAATGATTTTTCTAAAGTATTAATACTTTTTTCTCTTCCTATATAAAGAGGCATTATAGCTCCTGGAAAAACTACTAGATCTCTAGTAGGTATAAATGTGATCTTTGTCATCTTTTCGCCTCCTAAAATGGCTTTTAGCCGAATTGATTCTTAATTTTTTAACTATCCTTTTAGTTTCTTTGTTTTTTCTATTATTATTGCTTTACTATTATTCATCACTGATTCCTCTGTTATTCTTACTTTTTCTACAGCAGGATTAGATGGAATCTCATACATTAGATCTAACATTGCACTTTCCATAAGTGCACGAAGTCCTCTAGCCCCTATCTTTCTTTTAAGTGCTAATTCTGCCATTTTTTTGAGTGCATTTTTTTCAAACTCTAACTCTACATTTTCTAATTCAAAGAATTTTTTGTATTGTTTTACCAATGCATTTTTAGGTTCAGTTAAGATCTTTATTAAAGCTTCTTCATCTAAATTAACCAAAGTAGTTATTACTGGGAATCTACCTATAAGTTCAGGAATTATTCCTTGTTTTACTAGATCTTCTGGTAAAACTCTCATGAAAGCTTCTCCCTCAGATTCATTTATTTCATTTACTATAGTAGCTCCGAATCCAATAACTTTTTTATTGGATCTAGATTTGATTACTTTATCTAGCCCTTCAAAGGCTCCTCCTACAATAAATAGAATATTTTTAGTATTTATCTTTACCAACTCTTGATTTGGATGTTTTCTTCCCCCTTGAGGTGGTACTTGTGCTTCAGTTCCCTCTACAATTTTAAGAAGTGCTTGTTGTACCCCTTCCCCCGATACATCCCGAGTTATAGAGGTATTTTCTGATTTTCTAGCTACTTTATCTAGTTCATCTATATAAATTATTCCTCTCTCTGCTGCTGCTACATCATAGTCAGCCGCCTGTAACAATCTTACCAATACATTTTCTACATCGTCTCCTACATATCCTGCTTCTGTAAGGGTCGTTGCATCTGCTATGGCAAATGGTACATGGAGAGTTCTAGCCAAAGTTTCCGCTAAAAGTGTTTTACCAGTTCCTGTAGGACCAATAAGCATTACATTTGATTTTTGTAATTCTACATCTCCGGTTTTACCTTTATGTCTGATCCTTTTATAGTGATTATATACCGATACAGCCAATACTTTTTTAGCCGCTTCCTGACCTATTACATAATCATCTAATTTTTCCTTTATCTCTTTAGGAGTCATAAGGGTAACCTCATGAAAACTATTATTTTCTATAGATTCGCCCATCTCTATCTGCATATCTTCTATAAGCATCCCACAAGCTTCTATACATTCATCACATATATTTGCATCTGGACCAGTTATTAATTTTGCTACCTCATTCTCTGATTTCCCACAAAATGAACATTTTTGTATTTCTTTTTTCATTTTATCTCTCCCCTTCTACTAATACTCTGTCGATCAATCCATATTTCATAGCTTCCTCAGCTGTCATGAAATTATCTCTTTCAGTATCTTTTTTTACCTGCTTTATAGTTTTCCCTGTTGTTTCAGATATTATTTTAGATGTGAATTCTTTCATTCTTAAAATCTCTTTAGCTTGGATCTCTATATCTGTAGCCTGTCCTTGAGCTCCTCCCGAGGGCTGGTGGATCATTACTCTAGCATTTGGTAATGCAAATCTTTTTCCCTTTGCTCCTGCTGTCAATAAAAGTGCTCCCATAGATGCAGCCTGACCTATGCACACAGTTTGTACATCAGGTTTGATATACTTCATAGTATCATATATTGCCATTCCTGAAGTTATTACCCCTCCGGGGCTATTGATATACATAATTATATCTTTTTCTGGGGCATCTGCCTCTAAAAATAATAATTGTGCCACTATTGAGTTAGCTACTAAATCATTGATCTCTGTTCCTAAAAATATTATTCTATCCTTTAATAATCTTGAATATATGTCGTAGGCTCTTTCACCTTTTCCGTTATTTTCAATAACTGTTGGATTATACATAATTTTTACCTCCAAATTTTATTTATTAGAAAAATAATCAATTTCATTAATTATTTTTCTAATAATTTAATTTACTTGAACTATCTTTTGATTCTTTAAATAAACTATCCAATTTTTCTTTTTTTCTTTCTTCATCCATAATCAATACCCCTTCCTTAGAGGTTTCCCTAAAGGGGCACCAATATAAGATGAATAGAAAAGATGCTAGGCATCTTTTCTATTCCCTTTTATTTAAAACCAAAACTTCTCTTCTCTTCGCCCTATGAGGGGTAAGAAATAAAGATGAGATTCTATTAAAACTTACTGCCTCCCTTTACTCTCACTATTATAAATACTCTAGAGCATTTACGTTGGTTTCTCTAATACTAGAGAAACCGTAAGAGGGAGGAGTAATAAAGAGTCCTCTTATATATAGCTTAGGGACAAATAAAATTTGTCCCAAAAGTATATATACTTAATCTATTTATTTAGCCTGTGCTTGAATAAATTCAACAGTTTTTTGCATAGTAGCATCTACTCTTAAGTTCATTGTAAAGTTTTCTAAGTTATTTGCCTTAGTTAATTCCTCTTTTAATTTATCTGCATCCATCTTGTACATAGAAGCAACTTCAACTAGTTTAGTTTCTAATTCCTCCTCAGTTAATTCAATTTTTTCAACCTTTGCAATCTCATCTAAGATAAGATCTAATTTGATTTTTTCAATTGCCATAGGTTTAATTTGCTCATTTAATTGATCCATTGTAGATCCTGACATTTGTAAATACATCTCTAAGTTCATTCCTTGAGATTTTAATTGATTTTCCATCTCAGCAATTCTTCTTTTTATCTCTCTAGCTATCATAGATAAAGGTAAAGTCATTTCAGTATTAGCTAAAACTTGATTTAATAAAGTTTGTCTGTATTCTCCCTCTATTCTAGCTTTTTCTCTGTTTTTGATCTCTTCAGTTTTTTTAGTTTTTAAATCTTCTACAGATTCAAATCCTGCTTCCTTTGCAAATTCATCATTTAATTCAGGAGTAACAGCTACTTTTATTGCATTTATTTTAACTTTGAAAGTTGCTTCCTTTCCAGCTAAATTTTCTGCATTGTATTCAGTTGGGAAATTTACTACTATTTCTCCTTCTTGATCTTTTTCATATCCTACTAATTGCTCTTCAAATGTATCTATGAAAGATTTAGTTCCTAATTTTAACATATGTGATTCAGACTTTCCGCCTTCGAAAGCTACACCATCAACAAATCCTTCAAATGCAAGATCTAAAGTGTCTCCCATTTCAGCTTTATGATCTTTCGCAGCATCTTCTAAGTTAGACTTAGCTGATACCATCATTTCGATCTCTTTGTTTACAATTTCATCATTCATTTCAAATGTGTTTTTTATAGCTTCTAAACCTTTATATTCTCCTAATTTAATCTCAGGGAATACATCTATCATAAATGTAACAGCAAAATTTTCACCATCTAAATCTACTTTAGTTGTTTTTATATAGTCTACAGGATTAATTTGTCCATCCTTTAAGATAGCTTCATAGTGAGATTTTAAGATAGCGTCAGTAATTTCTTCTTTGATTACATCTTCATAATGAGATTCAATAGCTGATGCTGGTGCATGTCCCTTTCTAAATCCTGGAATTTCAGCATCCTTAGCTATTTTTTTTACAGCTTCTTTCTTAGCAGTAGATACTTCTGTACCTTCTACCTTTAATGTGATTTCAACTACTGAGTTATCTAATTTTTTTACTTCATAATTCATGTTCTTTGTTCCTCCTTGTATATGATTATTTATATATTTTAAATGCTTTAAGCACTTATTAATTTTTATGGGCAATTCTTCGTACGGGTAATTCATGAATTACTCCTTCATTATTTTTATGTCTTTTATTTTAATTTGAATGATTTTATTATTATTATAGCAAATTTTTTCTGGATAATATGCTATTTCAAATTTTTTATCCATATAATCATCCTCATTTATTTTATGGGCTAGGTTGAATCCCACAGCAGAATAAAGTTTCCCATTTTTTTCTAAAAAAGTTTTAAAATGTTTATCTTCAACTCCAAATTTTTTTACCCTGACAAATTTTAGATCACTATCTACAAACAATGGATAAGGATTAGCAGATCCAAAAGGAGATATTTTGGCAAGTTCACCTATAAAGTTATCATCTACCATCTCTAAGGGATAATTATAATCTATCTTTAGAATATCTTTTTTATATTTTTTTGTACATTCTCCAATGGCTTTAGCAATGGTTTTTTCAACTATTTCTAGTTGATCTTTAGCCACTATAAAGCCAGCAGCCAAATCATGTCCTCCAAATCTAACCAAAGTATCAGATATATTATCTAATATATTAAATATATTTATTCCTACTACACTTCTACAAGATGCTTTTCCAAAATTATTTTGTAATGAGATAAGGATAACCGGAATATTATATCTAACAGAAAGTCTGTTAGCTACTACTCCAATAACACCAGGGTGCCAATCATATGATTTTAAAAATAAATATTTCAAACTATTTTTATCCTCTATTTTTTCTATCTCATCATTGATCTCATTAAAAATTTTTCTTTCTAAAATACGCCTTTTATTGTTAGATTTTTTCATATCTTCTATAATAGAATAAATTTCACTGTCTTTTCCTTCTAAAAAGAAATCTGCCCCTGTTCTTGATTTCCCAATTCTTCCCAAGGCATTTAGTAACGGTGATACAAAAAAGCTTATATCAGTCGTACTAATATCTTTAGGAGATAATTTTAGATAACTAAGGAGGGATCTGAGTCCCTTTATCTTAGTATTTTTTAGAGCTATCAATCCATTTTTTACTATAATTCTATTTTCATCCGTTAAAGGCATTACATCTGCTATAGTTCCTATCATCACTATGTCCAAATATTCATATAGATGTTTTGGATCAACACCTAATTTTTTATACACAGCACAGGCTACTTTAAAAGCTACTCCAGCACCAGATAGATATTTAAAACTATAATTTTTACTTAATTTAGGGTTAATTACTAAAAGTTTTTCTTTTTTATCTTTTATTATTTTATGATGATCGGTAATTATAACATCGATACCCAAAGATTTTGCATATTCAAAATCTTCTACTGAATTAATTCCTGTATCTACCGTTATAATTACCTTTCCATTTCTTTCATTGACATAATTTATTGCCTGCCTATTCAGTCCATATCCTTCATCCATACGATTTGGAATATAATACGAGGTCTCTATTCCGATAAGATTAAAAACAATAGTCAGATAAACAGAGGCTGTTATACCATCTACATCATAATCGCCATAGATAAATACCTTGTTTTTACTATCTTTAGACTTGATTATCTTTTTTACGACCTCTTCCATCCTCTCAAAATTAAATGGATTTTCTAGATCTTCTACACTTGCGTTTAAAAATTTTTGGATATCGTCATCGGAATCAATTTTCCGTGATAGTAGGAGTTTCACCACTTCTGTGGATAAATTATGCTTCTCAACTTTGTCTTTCACCTGGGTCTCATCATATGTATTATATTCCCAATACATACCATATCCTCCTAATTGTTAAGTTTATCAATTAAGTTAGATATTTTTATTGCTCTAGCCACTGTATCATCTAGGAATACTCTAATTTCAGGTACATATCTAAGATTAGTTTCTTCAGATACTCTTTTTCTCAAGTATTTTTTAATCTCATTTAATCCTTCTAATACCTTAAGTTCATCTACTTTATTTTCTCCTACTGACAATACACTAAAATATGCATCTGCATATCTCAAATCTTGAGTCACCTCAATTTTAGTTACTGATACCATTCCTTGGATTTTTGGATTTTTCACTTCCATAAATAAGGCAGTAGATATTATTCTTATCATTTGTTTTTCGATTCCTAATAATCTTTGTTTTCTCATAATTATTTCACATCTTTTAGAGTTCTTTGAATTACGTCAACTTTGTATGCTTCTACAGTATCGCCCTCTTTAATATCATTAAAGTTCTTGATATTTAATCCACATTCTTGACCTACTATAACTTCTTTAGCATCATCTTGATATCTTTTTAATGAAGCTAATTCCCCATCGTATACCATTACACCATTTCTAAGAATTCTTATTTTTGAATCAGCATAGATTTTTCCATCTTCTACATAACAACCAGCTATATTTCCAATTTTAGATACTTTAAATACTTTTTTAATTTCGATTCTTCCTAAGTAAACTTCTTTATATTCAGGATCTAACATTCCTGATAAAGCTTGCTCTATATCTTCTACAATTTGATAAATGATACTAGAAGTTCTGATCTCTACACCAGCTTTATCTGCATCTCTCATAGCTTTTGTAGTTGGTCTCACGTTAAATCCAAGAATAATTGCATTTGATGCTTCTGCTAGCCTAATGTCACTTTCAGATATTGCTCCAGATGTAGCTTGGATAACATTTACTGCTACTTCTGATGTAGATAATTTATTCAATGATTCATTTAGAGCTTGTACAGAACCTTTTGAATCAGCTCTTATAATAAGGTTTAATTCTTTTAAATTAATATCATCCATATGTTGAGATAAAACTTCTAAAGAAATATGCTTTTTCTTATTTTGATTATTTAATTTTCTATCTTTTTCAACTTCTGATACGATTCTTCTAGCGTGTTGTTCATTTTGAACTACATACATTACATCTCCAGCTTCTGGAACTGTATTAAATCCTATAACTTCAGCTGGTTGTGATAGTGAAGCAACTTCTGTTTTTTCACCTTTGTCGTTAACTAATGCTCTTACTTTCCCATAAGCTTCTCCAGCTACAATGATATCTCCAATTTTAAGAGTTCCCTCTTGTATCAAAAGATCGGCAATTGGTCCTACTTTTGGATCTAATCTAGATTCCATAACTACACCTTTTGCTCTTTTCTTTGGATTCCCTTTTAATTCTAACATCTCTGCTGTAATTAATATAGTATCTAAAATTTCTTCTAAGTTTTGTCTAAATTTAGCAGAAATTTCGATGAATTCTACATCTCCACCCCACTCAACTGGTACTAATCCATGTTCCATCAATTCATTTTTAACTCTAGCTGGATCTGCACCTTCTTTATCTATCTTATTTACTGCAATTATGATAGGTACATTAGCTGATTTTGCATGTGCTATAGCTTCTACAGTTTGTGGCATTACACCATCATCTGCTGCTACTACTAATATTGCTATGTCAGTAACTTGTGCTCCTCTTGCTCTCATCTCTGTAAATGCCTCATGTCCTGGAGTATCTATGAAGGATATCTTTTTCCCATTCTTTACTATTTGGTAAGCACCAATTTTTTGAGTGATTCCACCAGCTTCTCCGTCTGCTACATTAGCTTCTCTAATAGCATCTAATAATGAAGTTTTTCCATGGTCTACATGTCCCATGATAGTAATAATTGGAGCTCTTTCTATAAGATCAGATTCTTTATCTATTGACTCTAAGTTAAACTTATCTCCAAATGCCATTTCCTCTACTTCTTCTACTTCCACCATAGCGTCATAATCATCAGCTAATTCTTCAGCTAACACCATATATTAATTTCACTCCATCTTCTTCGATAACTTCATTTTCTACTTCTTCTATTTTATTCATAGTAAATTCATTTCTTTTACCTTTTTTCTTTTTTTCTTTTTTTTCTTTAACAATTTTGTCTTTTTTTTCTTTTATTTTAGTTATTTTCTTTTTTTTCTTCTTTTTATCTTTTAATCCCTCATTATTTATATTTTCAAAATGATCTGTAACCATAGTTACTTGCTCATCTGTAAGACCCGAGAGGTGAGAACTCACCTCTAACTCTAATTTATGTAATATATCTAAGAACTCTTTATTTGATCTATTATATTTTTTTGCCAATTCATGTACTCTTATTTTCATATATACCTCCTAGTATCTATTCCGTCATACCACGAGCCACCTTCTTACTTTTTATACCTATCAGATTTACCTCAGGCTTGTCAAAGATAGCACCTAATTGCACCTTTGATCCGTAATGAATGAATTTTATCTTATTTTCTCGTGCTAATCTCATAATTCTTTTATCATTTTTTTCACTAATATCTTCAGCAATTATTAAAAAATGTATTCTTTTTATATCGTCTGTAACCATGTTGATTCCAAAGCTTAAAAATTCAGAACGTTTCATAGTTTCAAGTAAACTCAAATAATTCTTTTGAGCTTTTTTTACTGTTATAGCCATCTTATACAAATCTTCATTTGACAGGTTTATTTTTTTATTTTTAGATAACCTTTTTATGCACTCATGGGTTTTACATACATATGTACCCCTTGCCTGCATTTTTTGACTTTCATCAAATATATATTGACCCTCTATCTCTACAATTCTAAAAAGTTCTACTTTATTTTTTTGTTCCTTGCATACAAGACAAGTTCTAGTAGGAGTATTACTCATTTTCTCCCTCAACTGTTTCCTCTATTTCATTATTATCTAAAAAAAATTCTTTAGATAACTTTACTTCCTCTTTAGCGATTTCTATATCTTCAAGAGTTTTAATATCTATTCTCATTCCTGTCAATTTAGCTGCTAATCTTGCGTTTTGACCTGCTTTACCAATTGCAAGAGATAGTTGACTTTTTTCGACTATTACTCTTGCTGTTTCATCGTCGTCTAATATTTCTACAGACTCGACTTTAGCTGGGCTAAGAGCAGCTTTAACGAATTCTTTTTTATCTTTTTTCCATTCGATTATATCTATTTTTTCACCATTAAGTTCAGTGACTATATTTTTGATTCTAAGTCCTCTTTGGCCAATACAAGCTCCTACAGTATCAATATCTTCATTATCAGAATATACCGCTACTTTAGCCCTTGATCCTGCTTCCCTTACTACTGATTTCAATTCTATTATCCCCTCTTCTATCTCAGGAATCTCTAGTTCAAATAATTTTTTTAAAAAATTATCATGTTTTCTAGAAAGTATTATTTTAGGATATTTATTTGTTTTTTCAACTTCAGCTACATATACCTTAAGTCTATCTCCTACTCTATATAGATCAGCAGGTGATTGTTCTTGTATAGTTAATACAGCTTCTTTCATATCAAATTCGATATGAATGTTTCTTTTTTCATCTATCCTTCTGATAATACCATTTAACATTTTATGTTCATTTTCTTTAAAATTATCATATAGATGTTGTCTCTCTGCTTCCCTTACTTTTTGAATAACAATTTGCTTCCCATTTTGAATAGCATTTCTTTTGAATTCTTCACAGTTTTCTTCGATCTCAATTATATCCCCAATTTTTGATCTTTTCTTTCCAGGTATCATTTGAGCTTCAGATAATTCTATTTCTAACTCATCATCTTGAACATTTTCTACTACTGTTTTTGGAACAAAAATAATTATTTTCGATTTCTTTTCATCTATTCTTACTGATAAATTATCGTATTCACCATAATTTTTTTTATACGCTGCAAGAATAGCTTGCTCTATTGTCTCTATTAATTCTTCCTTGCTAATTCCTTTTTCTTTTTCTAACTCATCTAAAGCTTCTAAGAAAATTTTAAAATCTTTTTTCGTCACTTTTGACCTCCTACTTATCTCTATTTATCTCTAAATTCAAAAACTATATTAGCTTTTTTTATCTCCTTAAAAGGAATTTCTAAAGTTTTTTCCTTAGTATTTAAATAAACTACAGATTCTTGAATTTTTTCTAATTTTCCAGTCCAGTTTCTCGAATTTTCAAGCTTATGTTTTAGTATAACTTTAATTTTTTCTCCTGCAAATCTTACAAAATCATTCTCTTTTTTAAGTGGTCTTTCTAAACCTGGTGAAGACACCTCTAAGAAAAATTTATCCTCTATCATTTTATCTACATCTTCTGAAATACTATTACTCACCTTGGCACATTCATCTAAAGTAATTTCACCATCAATTTTTTCAAGATACACTCTTAAAAACCAGTAAGCTCCGTCTTGGACATACTCTATATCTACCAGTTCTAATTTCATGGCTTCTAATACTTGAATAAGTAATTTTTCTACCTTTTCCAATGATTTTTCATCCATTTTTTTTACCATATTTTTCACCTCTCTTTTGTAACAAATAGGGAGAGAACCTCTAAGCTCTCTCCCTCCTTTATTATTTAATTTTAATTCTTTATTAAATTTTAACATAAATAACGTAAAATAGCAAGATAACTTATTCGTTTGGATAGTGTCAAGTACCACTCATCATGCATTGTAACCCATTTATTTTACCTACAATTAGTATACACTTTCTAAATTAATCTCAATAAAATCAGCACTAAAATGAAGGTGTTTATTAAAATAGTATAACATATAAAAATAAACCCAAATTTTTTACAAATCGAATATATAGGTATAATTAAATTTTAATTACTAGATAAAGAAGATGGATAAAAATAAAAAAAGCAATAAAGCTCAGGAAAAATCCCCGTTGAAGGTGGCTTTAATTTCTCCCATAGCATGGAGAACTCCTCCTAGGCATTACGGTCCTTGGGAAAGTGTTGTCTCCTTACTCTGTGAGGGTTTAGTAAAAAGAGGAGTTGACGTAACACTATTTGCAACAGGGGAGTCTATAACAGAAGGAAAATTGAGGTCGGTGTGTCAAGTTGGATATGAAGAGGATAAAAATATAGATCCTAAAGTCTGGGAAAGTCTACATATAGCTGAGGTGTTTCAAAGTGCCAACAAATTTGATATTATACATAACAATTTTGATTTTCTTCCGCTGACATATAGCAGATTAGTGGATACGCCGGTACTTACTACGATACATGGATTTTCTTCTGAAAAGATACTTCCTGTCTATGAAAAATATGGTGAGAATACCTACTATGTTTCAATAAGCGATTCAGATAGGAGCAGCAGCCTGAATTACATAGATACCGTATATCATGGAATAGATCTAACTCAATTTACCTATAGAGATCTGCCGGAAGATTATTTATTGTTTTTCGGAAGATTGCATAGAGATAAAGGTCCAAAGGAAGCT
The DNA here is from genome assembly GCA_002084825.1 of Fusobacteriia bacterium 4572_74. Taxonomy (GTDB): domain Bacteria; phylum Fusobacteriota; class Fusobacteriia; order Fusobacteriales; family Fusobacteriaceae; genus Psychrilyobacter. Next base: position 1,708 of record NBMF01000014.1, on the reverse strand, counting down.
ATTGAAATTGCTAAAAGATCCAATAAAAAACTCATAATGGCAGGGATTATTCAAGATGAAGAGTACTTTAAAAATGAAATAGAGCCCCACCTGAATGAAGATATTACCCATATAGGAAGTGTCGGTCCCAAAGAAAGGGATACTCTGCTAGGTGGAGCACAGGCTCTTCTACATCCTATATACTTCGAGGAACCCTTTGGATTATCTGTTGTTGAAGCAATGGCTTGTGGGACACCTGTAATAGCCTATAACAAAGGCAGTATGCCTGAACTTATAGAGAATGAGATCAATGGATTTCTTGTGGATGACGTAGACGGAGCTCTGGCAGCCTTGGAGAAACTCTCAAAAATTGACAAGAAGAGGTGCAGAGAGACTGTGGAGGAAAAATTTTCAGTGGGCCGAATGGTAGATGAGTATATAGAAGTCTATGAAAAAATCCTCAAAGAACGAGGAGGTAATAGGTGAAGAGAGAAGTGGTGGTAAGGTATAAAAAAAATCCCATACTGACTAAAGATGATGTACCATATCCTGTAGCTACAGTTCACAATGCAGGTGTTGTTAAATATAAAGATAAGTATATTATGCTATTTCGTTCCCATCTGCTAAATGGAAGATCGATTATTGGAATGGCTCAAAGTGATGACGGTTATGATTTTAAAGTGGAATTGAAACCTTTTTTGACACCCTGTAAGGAGAAGGAATCGATATTTTCCCAGTATGAGGAATACGGTGTAGAAGACCTTAGAATCAGTGATATCGACGGTGAATATCTTTTAACTTATAGCTGTTATTCCAAATATGGAGTCAGGGTAGCTTTAGCAAAAACTCGTGATTTCATAGAGGTAGAAAGAGTCGCTCTTATCACCCAGGCGGATCTGAGAAATGTAGTTATATTCCCAGAAAAGATAGATGGACAGTATGTGAGGCTGGACAGGCCTCATTCAGAGATATCTAAATGGTCGATCTGGATATCGTACTCACCAGATTTGGTACATTGGGGAAGATCTAAATTAATAATGCAGCCCCATAAATACCACTGGGATGAGATGAAGATAGGACCTGGCGCCACTCCTATAAAGACTGAAAAAGGATGGCTAAATATATACCACGGTGTATTTAAAACTATGTCAGGATCTGTTTATAGACTGGGGGTAGCCCTTCATGATCTAGAAGATCCCTCTATTATACTGGGAGTTTCAGATGAGTGGATCTTGGAACCGGAAGATCCCTGGGAGGTAACGGGCTATGTGCCTAATGTAGTCTTTACTTGTGGAGCAATAGATGAAGGAGATGGAACACTGAAGATTTACTGGGGTGGAGCTGACAGTGTCATGTGTGTAGGAGAAGCCAATATAAATAAGTTAATAGACCTGTGCTTAAAGGAGGGAAATTAGAATGGGAAAATTAAATGTAAAGAGGATAGAGAAGATATTTAAACCAGATCCATCAAGAGTAATTATAAAATCTCATATACCATCAGGTGAAGGACGTATAGAAAATATCATAACACGTGTTTTAAACTTATCGGATGAAGAAGCCGATAAGTTTTTGCAGGATATAATAGAAGACTTCTCAGGAAGGCATAAAAATATCTGGGATGCACTGGATAAATACTATAATAGAATAAAAAAACATATTCCCTCAAACATAGGGTTGAATGACACAAAAAGAGCCCTATTAGGAGCTTATTTTTCCCAAGAATATGCAG
>NBMF01000070.1 GCA_002084825.1 Fusobacteriia bacterium 4572_74 | reverse complement strand
AAGAAATTTAAAGGGAAAGCCGTATGAGGGAAAACCTCACGTACGGTTTGATGAGGATTGTCAGGTGACTCTAAAAGAGCACCTGCTCTTACTCTACTGACAAAGATAAAAAAAGATTTTCTTAGTGCTGAAAGGTTTTTTAGGTTACTGTAATTTTAACTTTTTTTTTTCTATCCATTTATCATCTTCATATCTGCTGTGGTAGCCTCTACTATTCCTTTCAATATCTGTGGTACACTTATATTTTCTCTCTTCTTGGTAAGAAAAAACAAGAGTGGACTCATCCCATTCTTGAGTACTCTTTTCCACATCTATCATATTTCCTACCATATCTACCTTCATCATTTTGCCCTTTATGAGGGCAAATCCCTTCTCCGTTTTATATAATAAATATTTATTCTTTATTAATTTTTTGTGAATGCCTAGCTTAATAAGTAATTCATAATATAGTTATAATATATATATATTTTTTTAAAGCAAATAAATTTATTTAAATATTCCTAAATAAAATACATATTGTAATACTATGCCAGAAAGGAGTTTAGAAAAGAGATAGCTATACTATTGAATTTATTATGATTACTTTCTGTGGTTTTTATTTATCTATTAACTACGTATTTTTTTAATGAAACAATTTCACTTCTTATATCCCGATGAACTACGGATTTTACATCAAATTTGAAGAGTTTAAAAACTCCCTGAATAAAACTTCCTGTAAAAAGAGCAGTGATAACTGTTCCTATTCCTGCATATCCTCCCATAAAATATCCTATGACTAAGACGCTTATTTCAATGATATTTCTCACACTTCCCACTGAAAACTTTGTTTTTTTAGTAAGAGCTACCATAAGTGCATCTCTAGGACCGCATCCAAGACCAGTAGAGATATAAAGATAGCATCCTATACTGAGTATAAATATTCCTAAAAACATCATAAAAATTCCTATAAATATATTGGTGCCTAGGGGAATTATGTTTAGAGAGAGGATCAGATCCATAAAAATACCCAAAAAAATGATATTCAGTATACTACCGCTTCCTATTCGTTCTCCTAGAAAAAAATCTAGAATTACAACTATAAATCCAACAAATATACTGGCCTGGCCTATTGTAAGGTTACTGACTTTGGATATACCCTGGTGTAATACATCCCATGGAGAAAACCCTAAGTTGGATTTAATAATAATTATTATTCCCAGAGAACAAACGAATAAACCTAAAAATAATTTTAAATATTTCAATATTTCTTTTTTCATGACTTTCCTCCGAATTAATTTTATAGCATACTTTCGTATCATATAGCATCTTTTTAAGATAGTATAGCATACAAAAATATTTTGTGCTATAATTAATATATATAAAATTTAAGGAGTAAATTATTATGAAAGAATTAAATATATTAATTGGACAAAATTTAAAATCCGTAAGAAAAAGTCAAAATTTAAGTTTGGATGAAGCTGCAGCTCTTACAGGAGTTAGTAAACCTATGTTGGGACAGATTGAGAGGGGAAAATCTAATCCTACAGTAACCACCCTTTGGAAGATTGCTGCAGGTTTTAAAGTCCCATTTTCAGAGTTTATGAAGGAACCTAAATTGAGTTATCAATTTGTTTCACCTTTAGATTTAGAACCTATAATGGAATGTGATGAAAAAATGAAAATTTTTACAATGTTTTCTTATAATGATAACTTTGAAATATTATATGTGGATCTAGAACCAGGGTGTATTCATATCTCACCGAAACATCCAAATGAAGTGGAAGAATATATATTTGTTATGGAAGGGATTCTAAGAGTAAAAATAGGTAAAAAATCTATGATTTTAAAAAAAGGAGAAGCTTTAAAATTTAGAGCAAACGTAGAACATGAATATGCAAATTTAGAGAATGTAAAATGCAGGTTTCAAAATATTAATGTTTATTATAAAAATTAATTTTTTACTTGTTTTTATTTATCTATTAACTATGCATTATGCACCTTTTTAACGAAATAACTGTACTTCTTATATTCCGATAAACTAGGGATTTCAATGATATTTCTAATTGTTCTTGTTTAAAATTTAAATTTTTAAATCAAAGTAACACTTATTACCGAATCTCTTTATCTATTTTTTAAATTTTATTTCTTTCAATGATAAACTAAAATTAGTTATTAGCGATTAATCTAATGCTTGCCAAATTATTTTAAAAAAATACTTTTAATAAAGGAGTCGTAAGGATTATATCAGTTTGAAAAAGGAAAAATCTAATAAATCTTATATGACCAGAGTGTATAAAGGTAAGTTAAAACCTGAACTGGATTTTATAGCAAATTACACCGTGGAAGGGGATAGTAATTTAGAAACCTACAATGACTGGAATGCAGGAGTTCAGTTTAAGTATTATTTTTTCCAGGGGGGGACAGCCCTGTCAAAGGTGAAACGGGCTCGTATAGAGGAAAATAAGACAGAAGAAAACCTTCGAGAATTAGAATCTCTCATAGATTTGGAAGTCCGTAAAGCGTATTTTGAAATGAAGGCTGCTCTAATAAATATAAAAAGAGCTGAAAAAAGTATCGGATATGCTGAAGAAAATTTAAGAATAGAAAAGATAAAATATAAATCTGAAAAAAACAGAATTGTTGATGTTATAGATGCTCAGAATCTTCTTCTTGATGTGAAGATAGATTATTATAAGTCTATTTACCATTATAAAATGTCAGAAATCAATCTGAAAAAATCTGTATGGAATATAGGAGATTTTTTTATTTTTTAAAACTTCATTTTCAAGATTATCTGACAAAGTGACACATTTTCCAATATTAAGATCATGACCTTTGTTTTTATTTGATGATTATACAATCTCTAAATTTTATTTGTTTAAATTTTATGATATAATTTACTATAAAAAAGATATTTTGAGGAGAAGATAGATGATAAAAGATAAAAAAAATATAAAAGCGGAAATAGAGAAGATAAGGGAAGACCTGCATAGACATAATTACTACTACTATGAAAAAAATGAAAGTTTGATCTCAGATGTAGAATATGATAAATTGTTAAAAAAATTAGAGGAATTAGAGGCAGGAAATCCTGAATATAAGAGTAAAAACTCTCCTACAGTGGTTGTAGGAGGAGGACTAAAAGATAGTAAATTTACGAAAGTTACCCATAAAAAACCAATGCTGAGTCTATCCAATACCTATAATTTAGGAGATTTAGAAGATTTTGATAAGAGGGTAAAAAGAATTTTAAATAAAGACAGTATCGAAAATGAAAATACACAAGTAGATTATATCTTGGAATTAAAATTAGACGGAATTTCTATAAGTATTCACTATGAAGATGGTCGTTTAATCCAGGCTGTAACTCGTGGAGATGGGAAAGTAGGAGAAGATGTAACAGAAAATATAATGCAGATAAGTTCTATTCCTAAATACCTGAAAAAAAATGTATCTATAGAGGTTAGAGGAGAGATTGTATTACCCTTGACTGAATTTGAATCATTGAATAAAAAAAGATTGGAGTCAGGAAAGGAAATCTTTGCTAATCCTAGAAATGCTGCTGGTGGAACTCTTCGTCAAAAAGATGCTGTTATTGTAGGGCAGAGAAATCTAGATGCCTATATATATTATTTGGCAGATAGTGAGGAATTGGGATTTGAAACTCATATCGAGAGTATAAAATATTTAGAATATTTGGGATTTAAAACCACAAAGATTTATGATCTATGTGAAACTATAGAATATTTGGGAACAAGGATAGAATACTGGGAAAAAGAGAGGAATAACTTAGATTATGAGACCGATGGACTGGTAATCAAGGTAAATAACTTGAGCCTGTACGATGAATTAGGAGCCACAACCAAGGCACCTAGATGGGCTATCTCTTATAAATTTCCTGCTAAACAGGTGACTACAAAATTATTAGATGTAACCTGGCAGGTGGGAAGGACAGGGAAGATCACTCCAGTAGCGGAATTAGAAGCTGTAGAAGTCTCTGGAAGTATGGTCAGGCGTGCCAGCCTTCATAATTATGATGAAGTTCTCAGAAAAGATATAAAAATTGGTGATACAGTATTTATTGAAAAAGCCGCTGAAATAATTCCCCAAGTTATAAAACCTGTAAAAGAATTGAGAGATGGAACGGAGAAGGAGATAGTCCCTCCTACAAATTGTCCTGTATGTAATTCTATCCTAGAAAAAGAAGAGGGCTTAGTAAATTTAAAATGTATGAACCCTCATTGCAGAGCAAAATTACAGGGGAAGATGGAGTACTTTATCTCTCGTGATGCCATGAATATAATCGGCGGAGCAAAGATTGTTGAAAAATTTATAGAATTAGGTTTTTTAAAGGAGATAAGTGATTTCTATGAACTCCACCTAAAAAAAGATGAATTGGAAAAATTAGATAACTTGGGAAGCAAGAGTATAGAAAAATTATTGTCTTCCATCGAGGAAAGTAAAAAAATAGATTATTCTAAAACACTCTATGCTTTGGGGATTCCATTTGTGGGAAAATTTTTAGGAGGGTTACTGTCTAGAGAGAGTAAAAATATAGAGAATTTAGCTGTTATGGAAGTGGAAGAACTCCTATCGATAGATGGTGTAGGAGAAAAGGTAGCCCAGTCTGTATATGGATACTTTAGAGATGAAGATAATATGAGAATATTGAAAAAATTAAAGGATGCTGGAGTTAATTTTGAGATAGAAGAGGTGGATGAAAGAGCTCATTTGGAGGAGTTTGTAGGGAAGACTTTCTTGGCTACAGGAAAATTGATCCATTTCAAGAGGCAAAAAAGCGGAAGAACTAGGGAGTGTAAAAGTTCTCACTGAAGAGGAGTTTTTGGAGCTTATAAAATAAAGGTTAAGTTAGGAATAAAAAAAGGATGCAATTTTGCATCCTTTTTTTATTTTATAATTCTGTAATATTGACAGAATCAACATCAACGATAGTATTACTAGTATTCCAAGTTCTAATTCCTGTATAATTATCAGTATCAGATTTATCAATAGTAGTGTCATTTGTTATAACTGTATCGTCTATTATAATCTCTACATTTTGTTTGCTGTTGTCAGTCGTACTATCTGTTACATTTATTTGTATATCATGTTCCTTTTCCCACCAATTTTCTGTCATAAACTCATTATCTTTTGTTTTGGCTAAAGTAATAGTTTCTGCACCTTCGTTTATCTTTGTTTTTACGCTTCCATCACTATTATATTTAAGATTTCCATCCTTATCATAAGCATCTTCTGTTACACGTTTTCGAATAATAAGTGCACCTCCTTGTTTTTTTGCATATCCTCTATCATACTGCAATATATAGCCATTTGAATCTTCGTCAGATTGAATATATATCCCATAACCAGCGGTGTCACCAGTGAAAGTTACTGTTGATTCAATAGTATATTCATCATATGGGTTAGATGTGATAGAAGATCGATTACCATCTACAGTTGACCATCCATCTATATTTGATGCGGCTTTTGTAGTAAAATCATCTATATCGGTAAAATCGTATGAAACAGAATTTGAACCATTTCGCCAAATTTCATATTTATCATCTTTTGTATAAGCTCCATCAGGAAGATTGGCATAGATTTCACCAGACTTTCTTATATAATACCAACCACCTGTATTATCTCTAAAATCGACTATTTCTGAAGACTCTTTATAACTATTTCCATCTTCGTCTGCGAATGGAGGAGTAGGATTTATACTATATGCTTTTAATAGTTCTGTAATATTTCTTCCTTCTTCATTAGCTAAATCTGGAAATTCATCTGATAAAGATTCATCTAGAGATAACCTAGATCTGATTATTCCTAAGTTGTGTTGTACTTTTGCCACTGTTCCCTTTCTTATTTCTTTTAATAATTTTGGTGCGATTGTAATAGCTAAAATACCAATAATTGCTATCACTATTAACAATTCAATCATTGTAAATCCTTTATTTAATTTTTTCAAATAAACCCCTCCCTAAAATTATACTAAATCAAAAATAATATAGTTAGTATAGAATAACAGATATTAAATTTTATTAACTTGATTTAGGTTTTGTTCCTAAATCAAAAATTACTGGTTTTAGTTCTTTTTCTCTGGCTTCAGTAGTAAGAATAAAAAGAAGATCACCACCGAGAATCTTGGTATTACCCTTTGGGATGATGTCGTAGTCACCTCTTTTTATCTTTATTAAAAGGGAATCATGTGGCCATTTAACCTTGCTGACTTCCATTTCATCTAACCATGAACCACCTAAAATAGGGGAACTAAAGATGGTAGAGTTTTTAGAAAGTTCTTTTCGTTGAATATTTTTATTTTTTTGTAAATTTTCATATAAAATACTGGTGATTGGACGGATGCCCATTAATTCAGTAGTAATATAAGAGATCATGGTAACTAAAATAAGACTGGGTAAATAATCAAAAGAACCTGTCATCTCTAAAAGGAGAATACTTCCTGTAAGGGGGGTTCTCATAACTGCAGTAAGAAATGCCGCCATTCCTAAAACCATAAAATATTGCTGGAGATTTTTAATACCATCTGAAAGGATTTCTAATCCTAAACCAAATAAATTTCCAGCTAAAGCTCCTAAAACTAAACTAGGAAGAAATAGACCACCAGGAAATCCTGGACCATTACTGAGGATGGTGAACATTAGTTTTCCTAAGAGTAATATAGCAATAAATTTAAATGAAAAGGTTTCATGTCCGGTTTTTAATATTAATTTATAACCTACCCCTTGAACATCTAGGAGAAAAATTCCTACTGTAATAGAGATGGCAAAGATGATTAGAGATTTAAAAAGTGGAGAAAATTTTAATTGTAGATAAAATTTTTGAAATTTTAGGAGGGTGGTTGTAAAGAACATTCCTAAAACACTGATTAAAATTGCAAAGATAAATACAAAGATAAAATTCTCAAAATGATTGAGACTATTTGGAATAATACCTTGGAAGTTAAATAACCGATCTTCTCCTAAGATGAACTGAGTGACAACATCGGCAGAAATGCTGGCTAAGGAGATACAGATTAGGAGTACGGGGGTGAAATATTTATGAATCTCTTCGATAGTAAAAATAATACCAGCAAGGGGGGAGTTAAAAGCTGCTGAAAGACCAGCACTGATACCGCTGCTAATAAGAAATTTTTCATTTATGTTATAACCTTTAAAGATCTTTCTAACTCCATATGCAATCTGTGATCCTAATTGGATAGAAGGGCCTCCTCTTCCAAGTGAGAGTCCACTTCCAACACTAAGAACTCCTCCAATAAATTTATAGATGAGTTCTTTGATCCAGTTATACTCAAACTGCATGAGTAGAACACCTTTTATTTGTGGGATACCACTGCCCTTTATCATAGGATATTTTGAGATTAACTTATTGAGTAAGACTGCAATGAGAATAAAAATTATTATAGTTATTCCAAATAAATGGATATTACCCGAAGCAATCTGGGAAAAAGTATCTATTCTAAGATTGGTCATAGTAGTAAGGGAAATACGATAGGCCACGACCACTAATCCTGTCAATATACCAATTAAAATACTTAACAGGTAAAGTTTAATATTTTTATTTTTAATTATTTGATTGAGGTTGTCAAATTTCATTTAATTTCTCCTTTTAAGCTATAAAGATATAGTATTATAATACAGGGTAAAGAGATGGATTATCAACTTTTTTTATAAATCAATCAAATATTTATGGAAAATAACTTTTAAATTTATATTATTAGAGTAATAGAAGCATAATTTTACTCCTGTTTTTTTATATACTAAGGAATTATATTATTACGAATGGGTATAAAAAAAGATTATTATTCGAAGTAATAATCAAAAATGAAGAAAAATTAGTTGTTTTTTAAAT
>NBMF01000069.1 GCA_002084825.1 Fusobacteriia bacterium 4572_74 | reverse complement strand
CGTATTGTTGAACTTTTGGATGAAAGGGTTAATAATTATAAAAAATATATGGATGATAAAGTATATATCGATTCTAAGACTAACATCTGGGATACTGTGGATAAGATAAAAAAAATGTATATTGAATTTGACTAAAAAAGTAACGTGATGTTGTATCTAATTAGGCAATAAAAACAATAGGGGGCATAATAGGGGGCATAATTTATGAATAGAAAATTTTTAATGGATATTTTGGATACTTCTTCTCCATCTGGAATGGAAAAAGAGGTTCAACTTCTTTGGTTAGACTATATGAAAAAGTTTTCACATAAAACAGAGAGTGATAATATAGGCAATGCATATGCAGTTTTAAACCCAGAAGCAGATTTTAAAATCATGATAGCAGCACATGGGGATGAGATTGGATTTATGAAAACAGAATTGCTGGAAAAGCTCTAGACAATAAAACCGGAAGTTTTATAATAGCTGAAGTTATGAGAAACCTAGCTAAAGAAGATCTCAGTATAGGTGTCTATGCAGTTAATACAAGTACTGAAGAAACAAATCAAGGTGGAGCTTATTTTGCTGGTTCAAAAATTAATCCAGATATAGCTGTAATTTGTGATGTTACTTTTGCTACTGACTATCCAGGAGTAGATACCAATGCCAATGGTGAGCTTTTTTTAGAAGGTGGTCCTGTTTTGGCTAAGGGAGCTCCTATAAACCTTAAGATAAATGCAGAATTAGAGAAATCAGCTGAAGAATTAGATATAAAATTACAATATGAACTGACTCCTAGAAGAACAGGTACAGATGCGGATACTATTAAATATACTGGTAAAGGGGTTCCAGTAGTTTTGGTTTCTCTGCCAATTAGATATATGCATTCTCCGGTAGAAACAGCCAGTTTTTATGATGTTGAAGATGAAATAAATTTACTTACTCATTTTATTTTGAATTTAGACCCTAAAATTAATTTAAATCCAATTGAGGGATAAAATAAATTAGGAGTTCTATATTTATAATTCCTAAATAATAAAAAGAGAGTAGATTATATATAATCTGCTCTCTTTAATCTCTTATATTATATGTATCGATTCTTCATCAAAAACAAAACTTAAATTTTCTCCAACTTTTTTAATCTCTTTTCCATGAGGATTGTTTAAAGATACCTCAATTTTCTGATCTTCTAACATGAGTTCATATTCATGATTTTCTCCCATAAAGACACTTTTTATAACTTTTCCCTCATGTTTTACTCCGTTAAATTTAATCGATTCAGGTCTTGCCACAATTTCTACAATCTCTCCTTCTTTATGTTTAACTCCATCGGTTACTATATATTCAGAACCTAATAAATTAATTTTTGTTTTCCCCCCTTTTTTTGAAATTATTGTTGCTTTTAAAATATTAGCTCTACCAATAAATTTAGCGATAAATTCACTGTTTGGCTTTTGGTATATTTCTATTGGAGATCCTACCTGCATAATCTCTCCATCTTTCATTATTACGACCTTATCAGATAGTGACATTGCTTCTGCCTGATCGTGTGTTACATAGATCGAAGTAATTCCAACTTTTTGCTGAAGTTTTCTTATTTCATCTCTCATATGTAATCTCAATTTAGCATCCAAATTTGAAAGAGGTTCATCAAACAATAATACTCCTGAATTCATAATTAATGCCCTTGCAAGGGACACTCTTTGCTGCTGCCCACCAGACATTTGTGAAGGGGTTCTTTCAGCAAAATCTTCCATCTTCATTAATTTTAAAATATTGCTAACTCTTTCATTGATCTCTTGTTTAGATTTTTTTTGTATCTTAAGTCCATATGCAATATTATTATATACATTCATATGAGGAAATAATGCATAATTTTGAAATACCATGGCAGTGTCTCTTTTATCCGGAGTCAGATTAGCGACATCTTTATTTCCTATAAATATATTTCCAGAAGTGGGAATTTCAAATCCTGCCAGCATTCTGAGCATTGTTGTTTTTCCACATCCAGAGGGACCTAATAGGCATATAAATTCTCCAGGTTCTACAGTTAAACTAATATTATTGACTGCTTTTATTTTATTTTTTCCCGATATAAACGTTTTTGTTAAATTTTTTATCTCTACTCTTTTAGATTCTTTCATTAAAATACACTCCTAATTTGTTTTATTTTTTAACACCTATTTTTGAGATAACAATCTTCATAGTTATCATTACAGTCGATACTATTACAATTAATATTGTACAATAAGCCGATGCTATTCCTATCCTCCCGGTATCTATATTATCCATTACTGTTGGTGTCAATAATTTCCAATTGGCAGATATTAAAAATATAATCGTACTAACTAAGGTCATGCTTCTTGCAAAGGAATAGATTAAACCAGTGAAAAATGCGTCTTTTATCATAGGGATAGTTACACTTGAAAAAACTTTACTACTTGAAGCTCCTAATATACTTGCTGCTTCTTCAATAGATGGATCAATCTGCTGGAGGGAACTCATACCACTTCTCACTCCTACAGGTAAACTTCTGATGATAAAAGCTATAACAATAATGAGCGCTGTTCCTGTAAGGGGCGGAATTAATGTTATATTCGTAAATGGTATTTTATAAGTGATATTATAACTAATTACATATCCCAGACCTATTATTGTTCCAGGAATAGCAAGAGCCATAATCGTTGTAAATTCTATAAATGTTTTCCCTATAAATGTTTTCCTGACAATTAAAAATGCAAGAACCATAGAAAAAATACTTGTTATTATAGTTGCTATTATTGCTAATACAGTAGTTTGTATTATTGGATCCATACCAAAATCTAAAATATATTTATAGTGATCTAAGGTAGGAGTATAATTAATTCCCCATAGTTTTACAAATGATCCTACAGGGATCAATATATACATCAATATTACAAACATAGTAAGAGTTATTAAAGTTATAAATATAGGTATTGTTATAGCTTTATCTTCTATTAAATCCCTGGCTCTAGAAACTTTTCCTGTTACTGTTATATAAGATTTTTTATTTATATAAAATCTTTGAACTATAAACATTGAAATGGACATTGATAGTAATATCATTGCCAGAGCTGTAGCTATTCCTAATTGGAAATTACCTATTCCTTCTTGATAAATTTTTACAGAAATTGTTGTAAAATTTCCACCAATTACTACAGGGTTGGCAAAATCTGCAATGGATTGTATAAAAACTAGTAAAAAAGCATTTGCTATACCTGGAATAACCAATGGGAATGTTACACTTGTAAATACTTTTAATTTAGATGCTCCTAAATCTCGAGAGGCTTCTTCTACAGAAGGATCGATTCCTTGTAATAAACCAACCAGCATTAAATATGCTATTGGGAAAAAACTTAAAACCTGTACTAAGACTAAACCATGAAATCCGTAGATCTCAAAATCTTTTATTCCCAAAAGTCCCCGTGTAATAAGTCCCTGTCTTCCAAATAATAATATTGCTGATAATGCCACAACAAAAGGAGGAGATATAATGGGCAACATTGCTATAAAATCAAATATTTTTTTACCTTTAATTTTCATATAAGATGTAGTATATGCAAAGAAAAATCCAATAATTAGTGATAATGTTGCAGTTACAAAACCTAGTTTTAAAGTGTTTAAAATTATTGTTACATTCCCACTTCTCCCAAAAGCATTTTTATAATTTTCATAACTAAATGCTTCTTTAACTGTAAAACTCTCTTTGAGTACATTATAAAGTGGTACCAGTACAAAGAATGATACTACTACCAATGAAAATATTATTGTTATAAATAATGTAGGATCATTAGTTAATTTTTTCATATGTTTTAATTCTTGATCTATTTTTAATTTAAGATTATTCATAGTTCCTCCAATTTCACTTTATATAAAGACTTCCCTCAGTAAAGAACTAAGGGAAGTATCTTAATTATTTTTTTGGAGCTGTAGTACTTGTTTCAGTACTAAATCTTTCCACCAATCTTACTCTATTTTTTCCTGCCCAATCAAAATCATATTTAATTAATTTTGTGTTTTTAATTGGATCAGCTTCTTTTGGAGGCATTGCATATTTATTTGTTAAGAATTGGAAAGATCCTACTGTTTTTCCCATTTCTTGAACGTCTTTAGTCAATACCCAGTCAATAAATTTTTTAGCAGCTTCTTGATCTGGTCCATTTTTCAATAATGCTACTCCACCAATCTCATATCCTGTTCCTTCAGACGGAGCAGAAATGATGATGTCTTTATATCCTTCTTTTTTATATTTTATAGCATCGTGTAAGAAGGTTATTCCAATTGTTGTTTCACCTTGTCCTGCCATTCTTCCTGGAGCAGTACCAGATTTAGTATATTGTCTAACCTGCTCATTAAAATTTTTCAAATATTCCATAGCTTTATCTTCACCCATAAGCTGAACAAGAGTAGCTAACATTGTATAAGCAGTTCCTGATGATCCAGGATGAGCTACTACAATTTCTCCCTTATATTCAGGCTTTAATAGATCTGCCCATGATGTAGGCATTTTTAATCCTTTTTCATCTAACATTTTTTGGTTCCCGACAAATCCTAAATAACCTACATAGATCCCTGTCCAGATACCATTTGGATCTTTTTGTTCTTCTTTTATATTTACTGCTTCAGGAGAAATATATGGTTCGATTAAACCAGCTTCATTTGCTGCTACAAATGCATCTACAGGTCCGCCGTACCATACAGATGCAGACATGTTATTTTTTTCTGCTTTTAATCTGGCGAGAACTTCTCCACTACTCATTCTAACAAAATTTGTTTTGATTCCTGTTACTTTTTCAAATTCTTTTGCAATCATTGCTGCATGATCTTCCTGTAATCCTGCGTAGAATGTCAAAGTTTGATCTGATTTTTCAGCTGTAACTTTAGCTTCTTTCTTTCCACAAGAGATAGCGAAGAGTAAAACTGATAGTAATAATAATATTTTTTTCATGTTGTTTAAACTTTAAATACGAGTATTTAAAGTTTATTCACCTCCTAATTTTATTGTCTTAATCTGAGTATACAACATTGTGTCTAGTATTTCAACAGATAACACTTTTTTTAAATATCAAGTTATTGTAGATTTTTTAAAATCCTAATTTAATTAATTTACTTTAGACAATTCATCATGATTTTAATTCATTCTAATCCCCTTTTTATATACCTAGCACCACCACCTACAATTATTATATCTTATAATTATAATAACTTTGTAATTATCAGTTTAAATCTTAGTAATAGCTTAGTTTGAAATAATATAAAAATGAAGTATACTTAAATTATTAAAAAAAAAAA
>NBMF01000013.1 GCA_002084825.1 Fusobacteriia bacterium 4572_74 | reverse complement strand
GGAGACTACGAGGTTGATAGGTTGGGGGTGTAAGGGCTGTGAAGTCTTTAGCTGACCAATACTAATATGACGAACACTTAACCTAAAGCAAAATTGATTTAGAATCTCAATATTCTAAATTTACGAAAGTAAATTTTAGAGATATTGGTGATGCCCTTTACGGGTAAGAAATTGGTAGAGTAACGGTCTCCAAAACCGTGGGTTTAGGGTTCGAGTCCCTACTGGACTGCCATAAGAAATTTTATCCGGATATTTTATTCGGATTTTTTTTATAAAAAAAATCCCCTACATTAAACAGAGATTTTTTTTTTGTGATAACATATTTTACAGGGAATATATCCTTCTTTTATAGCTATATCTAAAGGTAATTCAGACATAGTATCATTATAAAATCGACATTTGTGTGTGTGGTATTTTTTTGAATGAATTGATACAAAGACATGATCTATTTTGTTATTTTTTAAATCATTTTGAATTTTTTCTTTTAAAACTTCCTTATTTTTCATTGCAAGTTCATTTTTTTCGTTGATTGTTTCATGAGAATCTTTTGTCTTAGACCCTTTAAGTAAAAAAAAGATAACAGCAACTCCAATTAACAGGTAAACTTCAACCATAATTTATCACGCTCCTCAATTAAAAACACTCATTATTATATTACAAGTATGCTATATTATTCAAGAAAAACCAAATTTTTTTTTGAAGTTCACGACTATTTATTGCCTTTCTTGAAATCTTATGGTATAGTATCCTTAATTAGAACAATATAATTTCTTAATATGGGAGAAAGTTTCTACAAGTCACCGTAAATGGCTTACTATGGTATTAATATTTTTTTTTAATATTCGGATCATTTAATTTTTAAATCAAGATAAAAATACAACTAATGGAGGATTGACATGAAGTACAAAATAAAAATGTTAAAAAAATCAAATAAAATAGAATTAATCAATAGTCCTAAGTCCGCATTGAAATAAGTGTGTACTTAGGATTTTTATTTTTAGGGAGGCAGAATGAAAACCGATATTCAAATTGCTCAAGAAGCGAAGATACTCCACATTGGAAAGATTGCATCAAAGATAAATTTATCGGAAGATGATTATGACCAATATGGTAAATATAAAGCAAAATTAAATTTAGAAATATTAAAAAAAAATAGTGATAAAAAAGATGGGAAGTTGATCTTAGTAACGGCAATTACTCCTACACCAGCAGGAGAAGGAAAGTCTACAGTTACTGTAGGTCTGACTCAGGCTATGAATAAGTTAGGAAAAAAATCTATAGCAACATTACGGGAACCATCTCTTGGACCTGTATTTGGAATGAAGGGTGGAGCTACTGGCGGCGGATATTCTCAAGTGATTCCGATGGAAGATATAAATTTACACTTTACAGGAGATCTGCATGCAATTGGAGTAGCACATAATCTTATCTCAGCATGTGTAGATAACCATATAAAACATGGAAACAAATTGGATATAGATGTGACTAAGATAGCTTTTAAAAGGGTCATGGATATGAATGATAGATCTCTTAGAAATATAGTGATTGGAATGGGTGGAATTGCCAATGGAATTCCAAGAGAAAATTCATTTCAAATAACGGTAGCCTCTGAGATAATGGCTATTCTATGTTTATCAGAATCTATAATGGATCTAAAAAACAGAATCAGTGAGATAGTATTTGGATTTGATAAAGTAGGGAAGCCGTTAAAAGTAAGTGACTTAAAGATACAAGGCGCTATAGCAGCGCTTCTGAAGGAAGCGATCAAACCAAACTTAGTTCAAACATTGGAAAATACCCCAGTAATAATACATGGTGGTCCATTTGCCAATATAGCACATGGTTGTAATTCATTATTAGCAACTAAGATGGCACTTAAATTATCTGATTATACAATAACGGAAGCGGGATTTGCAGCAGATTTAGGAGCAGAAAAATTCTTAGATATAAAATGTAGAAAGGGTGGATTGAAGCCAAATGCTGTAGTTATCGTAGCTACGGTAAAAGCTCTTAAACTACATGGTGGACTGAATTCTAAAGAGCTGAAAGAAGAAAATATAGAAGCTTTAACTAAAGGAATAGAAAATTTAGATAAACATATAGAAAATATGAAAAACTTTGGATTGCCAGTGGTAGTAGCTATAAATAAATTTGTTACAGACAGTGAAGCTGAATTAAATTTTATTAAAACTCACTGTGAAACACTAGCTGTGCCGGTAGCTCTATGTGATGTATGGGCTAATGGTGGAGATGGAGGAATAGAATTAGCGAAATTAGTGATAGATGAGATAGAAAATAAGGAAAATAATTTTAAATATCTTTATAAAGTAGAAGATTCCATTGTGGAAAAGATAGAAAAAATAGTAAAAGATATCTATGGTGGAGATGGAGTAATATTTACACCTAAAGCGAAAAAAATGATAAAAACATTAAATGAGTATGGATACGATAAACTACCGATCTGTATGTCAAAAACTCAAAAATCGATCTCAGATGATCCTAAATTAATGGGTAGACCAAGTGGATTTACTGTTACAATAAATGAACTTAGATTATCAGCTGGAGCAGGATTTATAGTAGCAATGGCTGGAAGTATCTTAGATATGCCGGGATTACCAAAAATACCTTCGGCAGAATTAATCGATATAGATGAAAATGGAGTAATCTCTGGATTATTTTAAAAAAAATTAAATAAAACTTATATATACCCATAATATGGTTGGGAGTTTCTACGGTTTGCCTTAAATAATCCGCTATAAGTAAATGAAAGTACTTGGTTAAATCCTGGGGCTATTTTTACTTATTAAAAATAACTCTGGGTTTTTTTGTTATTAGAAAGAAAATTATATTTATTTATAAAAATTAGGAGGAGTCATGAATCATCGTGTCTATGTAGAAAAAAAAGAACAATTTGCTGTAGAAGCGAAAAAAATGAAGACTGAATTAAAGGAAAATTTAAATTTAGCTCATTTGGAAAAGGTTAGAATAATAAATATTTATGATCTTTTCAATGTCAAAAAAAATGAAATATCTACGATAAAAGAAGTGGTACTTTCAGAAACTGTAGTAGATTATACCTATGATATTTTAGATTTAGAAGATAAAAATTATTTAGCTGTAGAATTTTTACCTGGTCAATTTGATCAGAGGGCAGACTCAGCTATCCAATGTATAAATTTAAAAATATTATATAAATGAAGTTGAGATGAGGGAAAAAGACTTATCTAAAATGGTAGAAGATGAGATAACTCCTCCAGATGAAGTAGAGATCCATGAAGGATTTAACTCTTATTCTGAGGATGAACTAGAAAAATTTAGAAAATCTTCTAGTTTAGCTATGACTACAGCTGATATATTACATATTCAAAAATATTTTAAAGACGAAGAGAAAAGAAATCCAAGTGATACTGAGATAAAAGTATTGGATACTTACTGGTCAGATCACTGTAGACATACTACTTTTGAGACAATATTAGAAAAAATTACCCTTCCAAAGGGAAGATTTGAAGAGACTTTACAGGCAACATTTAATGAATATTTGGAAAGTAGAAGGGATACCCATGGGGAAAGGATAGAAAAAAAACCTATGACTCTTATGGATATGGCTACTATATCAGCTAGGGAAATGAGAAAAAATGGACTTTTAGATGATTTGGAAGTATCGGAAGAGATAAACGCTTGTTCTGTGTACATAAATGTGGATATAGAAAAAGATGGGAAAAAAGTAATTGAAAAATGGCTTTTGATGTTTAAAAACGAAACTCATAATCATCCTACTGAGATTGAGCCATTTGGAGGAGCTTCTACTTGTATAGGAGGAGCAATAAGAGATCCATTGTCTGGAAGATCATATATATATCAGGCTATCAGGGTGACTGGATCAGCAAATCCACTAGAAAAATTAGAGGATACTCTGCCTGGGAAACTATCTCAAAGAAAGATAACTACTGGTGCAGCCCATGGATATTCATCATATGGAAATCAAATCGGTGTAGCGACATCCCATGTAACAGAGATATATCATCCAGGATATAAGGCTAAAAGAATGGAAGTAGGAGCGGTAGTTGCGGCTACTCCGGCAAGTAATGTACGTCGTGAATCACCAAATCCTGGAGATAAGATAATCTTACTCGGAGGGAAAACTGGTAGAGATGGATGTGGAGGAGCTACTGGTTCTTCTAAAGAACATGATATCAACTCTATAAGTACTTGTTCAGCTGAAGTTCAAAAAGGAAATGCTCCAGAAGAGAGAAAAATTCAAAAATTATTCAGAAACCCAGAAGTAACCAAATTGATTAAAAAATGTAATGACTTTGGTGCTGGAGGAGTGTCGGTAGCAATTGGAGAATTGGCAGATGGATTAATAATAAACTTAGATAAAGTGCCTGTAAAATATAAGGGATTAAATGGTACAGAATTGGCTATATCTGAATCTCAAGAAAGAATGGCAGTGGTAGTAGAAGAAAAAGATGTAAAAAAATTCTTGGAATTATCTGACATTGAAAACTTAGAAGCAGTAGAGGTAGCAATAGTTACAGAAGAAAGAAGATTGATAATTAACTGGAGAGAAAAATCAATAGTAAATCTAAGTCGTGATTTTTTGGATACCAATGGTGTCACTGGATATATGGATATAGAGGTAGAAGCACCGGATTTAGAAAGCCCAATAGAAACTCCTAATACTATAGGAGCAACACTGGAAGAAAAAATAATGAATAGAATAAATTCACTCAATGTATGTTCTCAAAAAGGACTTATGGAGATGTTTGATTCCACAATTGGAGCAGGAACGGTATTAATGCCGTTTGGTGGAAAGTACCAACTCACTCCTACAGAGGGATCAGTTCATAAAATACCATTACTGGAAGGAACGACAGATACAGCATCTGCAATAACTTGGGGATATAATCCGCTGATTACTAAATGGTCGCCTTATCATGGTGGAGCTTATGCAGTGGTAGAATCACTGGCTAAGATAGTAGCTATGGGAGGAGATTATAGAGGTGTAAGGTTATCTTTCCAAGAGTACTTTGAAAAATTAGGAGATAACCCTAAAAAATGGGGTAAACCATTTGCAGCTTTATTAGGGACTCAATACATGATGAAAAACTTCAATATCCCTGCCATTGGTGGGAAAGATAGTATGAGTGGAAGTTTTAATGATATAGATGTACCACCTACACTGATTTCTTTTGCAGTAACTAAGGTTCTAGCATCTAATGTTATTTCACCAGAATTAAAGGGTAGTGGAAATAATTTATATTTAATTAAACATAATATAAACAAAGATCTTATGCCTAATTTAGAGGAATTAAAAACTAATTTTGAATATATACATGAGAATATAAAGAACAAAAAAATCATCTCTGCTATGACTATAAAAGGTGGTGGAGTAGTGGAAGCTATCTCTAAGATGAGTTTTGGAAATATGATAGGAGCTAAAATCTCAATGACAGAAGATGAATTATTTGTGATGGGATATGGAAAAACCAAAAGAAAGAATAGAAAATCCAAGAGTATTTGTTCCAGCTTTCCCAGGAACTAACTGTGAATATGATTCAATGAAAGCTTTTGCTAAAGAGGGGGCATTACCGTTTACAATGACATTTAGAAACTTAACTATGGATCATATCATCAAATCTATAGATGAGATGGTAGGTCATATAGATAACTGTGAAATCCTAATGTTACCAGGAGGATTTTCAGCAGGAGATGAACCAGAAGGATCAGCTAAATTTATAGCAACTATCCTTAGAAATGAAAAGATAAAAGGAGCAGTAGAAAGATTATTAGATAGAGATGGATTGATATTAGGAGTATGTAATGGATTCCAAGCCCTTGTAAAATCAGGATTATTACCTAATGGAATAATCGGAGACCTGGATGAAGATTCTCCTACTCTTACTTATAACAACATCAACAGACATATATCAAAAATAGTAACAACTAAGGTTGTTTCAAACAACTCACCGTGGTTAAGTGATATTGCAGTAGGATCAAAACATCAAATAGCTGTATCCCATGGAGAAGGAAAATTTGTTGTAGGAGAAGAAAAATTAAAAGAATTAATTGAAAATTGTCAGATAGTTACTCAATATATAGATTTAGATGGAAATCCAACTAATAATGGAGAGTATAATCCAAATGGATCTGTCTATGCAATAGAAGGGATAATATCTAAAGATGGAAGAATCTTCGGTAAGATGGCACATTCAGAGAGAACAGGAGAAAATTTATATAAAAATATCATAGGAGATAAGGAACAAAATATCTTTAGAAATGGTGTGAATTATTTTAGAAATAGATAATTATGTTAGATTATATGTCTCAGGATTAGATATATTAAATAAAAGAAAGATATTGCTGGAATAAAAAATATTTTTAGATAAAAGGAGACTAAGTTATGAAGGTAGCTATTATATTTGGGAGTAAATCGGATATAGATGTGATGAAAGGAGCAGCAAATTGCTTGAGAGAGTTTGGAATTGAATTTGAAGCACATGTATTATCAGCTCATAGGGTACCAGAAAAATTAGTGGAAACATTAAAAAGATTGGAAACGGAAGATACGCAAGCTATAATTGCAGGAGCAGGATTAGCAGCACACCTTCCAGGAGTAATAGCTTCAAAAACAATATTACCAGTTATAGGAGTACCAATCAGAGCAGCATTGGATGGGATGGATGCATTACTGTCAATTGTACAGATGCCAAAATCTATCCCAGTAGCTACAGTAGGGATCAATAATTCTTATAATGCTGGGATGTTAGTGGTACAGATATTAGCATTGAAATATCCTGAAATTCGAAAAAAATTAATAGATTTTAGAAAAAATATGAAAAAGAGTTTTATTGCTGAAAATGGAAATGGGATAGAATTATAAAAAAATTAATTTGAATAAATCGGAGGCTGAAAATGGAAAAAAGAGAATTTATATATGAAGGTAAAGCTAAACAAGTATATGCTACAGATAATGAGAACTTGGTAATTATTCACTTTAAAGATGATGCTACTGCTGGAAATGGAGAAAAAAAGGGAACTATCATAAATAAGGGAATAATGAATAATGAAATTACAACTATCTTATTTGAAAATTTGGAAAAAAATGGTATTAAAACTCATTTTATAAAAAAATTAAATGATAGAGATCAGCTATGTGAAAAACTAGAAATATTTCCATTAGAAGTAATAGTAAGAAATATAATAGCCGGGTCGATGGCTAAGAAGTTAGGAATTGAAGAGGGAACTAAACCTGAAAATACTATCTTTGAGCTATGCTATAAAAATGATGAACTTGGTGATCCACTTATTAACGATCATCATGTAGTAGCTATGGGATTAGCAACATATGATGAATTAAAGGAGATCTATGAGATAACTACAAAGATCAATACTTTATTATTAAAAACTTTTGGAGATGAGGGAGTAGACTTAGTAGATTTTAAAATTGAATTTGGGAAAAATGCTGCTGGAGAGATAGTTTTAGCAGACGAAATTTCTCCTGACACGTGTAGATTATGGGATAAAGCTACAGGTCAAAAACTTGATAAAGATAGATTTAGAAGAGATTTGGGTAGTATAGAAGAAGCTTACATCGAGATATTAAAAAGATTAGGAGCAAAATAATGGTTGTATACAATGAATCAGAAAAAATGGAAGAGGAATGTGGAGTTTTTGGAATCTACTCTAAAGAAGATAAAAAAGACATAGCAGGGCTTATCTATTATGGATTATGTTCACTACAACACAGGGGACAAGAGAGTGCAGGAATGAGTATTTCTAAGAATGAAAAAATAAAAACCTACAAGGGCCAAGGACTAGTATCCGATGTATTTTCTGAGACAACTTTAAAAGAAACAGTAGGAAATCTAGGAATAGGTCATGTGAGATACTCTACAGCTGGTGGATCATGTGAGGGGAATGCACAACCGTTACAAAGACATTCTAAATTAGGAGATATAGCTGTAGCTCACAATGGGAATCTTATTAATCCCAGGATAATCAAAGAATTATTGGAAGATGCAGGGGTAGTATTTCAAACTACTACAGATTCAGAAGTTATTATTAACATGATGGCTAGAAGATCTAAAAATGGTCTGAAATCAACATTGGTAGATACAATTTCAGCTATAAAAGGATCTTTTGCTTTGGTAATAGCAGTACAAAATAAACTGATTGGGATAAGAGATCCCTATGGGATTAGACCACTCTGTATGGGTAAGTTAGAGGATGGAAGTATTGTATTAGCATCTGAGTCATGTGCTTTAGATTCGGTAGGAGCAGAATTAATTAGAGATATAAACGCAGGTGAGATAGTAATAATAGATGAAAATGGTGTAGAAGCAATTAACTACAATGAGCAATCTCATAAAGCTCCTTGTTCTTTTGAACATATTTATTTTGCCAGACCGGATTCTGTGATAGATGGATTGGATGTATATAAAAGTAGATATGAAACAGGGGTGAAACTTTGGGAACAGAGTAAGGTAGATGCGGATATCGTAATAGGTGTTCCAGATTCTGGATTACCAGCAGCTCAAGGATATGCCATAGCTTCAGGAATACCATTTGTAACTGGTTTAGTAAAAAATAAATATATTGGAAGGACATTTATAAAGCCATCTCAAGAGCTTCGTGAAAGGGCTGTAAAAGTTAAATTAAACCCAATTAGATCTATGATAGAGGGGAAAAGAGTTGTAGTAATAGATGATTCCTTGGTTAGAGGAACTACAAGTAAAAAATTAATCGAGATGTTGAGAGGGGCAGGAGCTACAGAGGTTCACTTTAGGTCTGCCAGCCCAGCAGTTAAGCATCCATGTTATTTTGGTGTAGATATAGCATATAGAAAGGAACTTTTAGCTGCTAAGATGTCTATAGAAGAGATCTGTGAATATATCGGAGCAGATAGTTTGGATTTTTTATCTCAAGATAATTTAACAAATACTTTGGGGAGTAAAAGTTTCTGTATGGGATGTTTTAGTGGTATATATCCTATGTCTACAGTAGCAAATATGTAGTTCGTTGTTACTTTTTTCGTCTTATGAATACTCAATTTATTTCTATTTAGAAAAAATTAAGATGTGGAATAAAAGTAAACAAAAATTTAAGATTATATAAAAATTATTATTACATAGTGAATGAAATTATAAAAAATCAGACCACAAGGGTCTTTACCATAACTCTATAAAAATTATTATATAAATCTAAGAGTTATGAGGGAATCGATTGTATAAAGTTACTGTAAATCGTCGAATATTTTTATAATATTATCAAAAATAAAAGAACATAGATCAGAGATTAAATCTGTGTAATCTGTGTCAAAAAGGGAGTGTAGAGATGTCAACAATTTCATATAAAGATGCAGGTGTAAATAAGGAAGAGGGATACAAGTCAGTAGGACTTATGAAGGATTTAGTGAAAAAGACACATAATAAAAATGTACTTACCGGCTTAGGTAGCTTTGGTGCAATGTATCGATTGGGACAGATGAAGGATCCAATTTTGGTATCTGGGACAGATGGTGTAGGGACTAAATTGGAGATTGCATTCAAAACTAAAACCTATGATACTGTAGGAATTGATTGTGTAGCTATGTGTGTAAATGATGTATTGTGTCATGGAGCTAAACCATTATTTTTCTTAGATTATATGGCTTGTGGAAAGTTAGATGCGAATGTCGCGGCGACACTTGTAAGCGGGATAACACAAGGTTGTTTACAGTCTGATGCAGCCTTAGTTGGTGGAGAAACAGCAGAGATGCCTGGTTTTTATAAAGATGGAGATTATGATATAGCTGGATTTACAGTAGGAGTAGTCGAAAAAGAAGACCTTATAGATGGATCAAAGATAGAAGATGGAGATATAATCATAGCATTACCATCATCAGGGGTTCATAGTAATGGATTTTCATTGGTAAGAAAATTAGTAACAGATTATGATGCTAAATATGAGAATAAAACAATAGGAGAGGAACTACTTACTCCTACAAGAATATATGTAAAACCTATATTGGAACTTATTGAAAAACATAAGGTAAATGGTCTAGCTCATATTACTGGTGGTGGGATAATTGAAAACTTACCTAGAGTAATACCGGCAGGATTAGAAGCTGTAGTGGATAAATCAGCAATAAAAATATTGCCAATTTTTAAATATCTAATGTCATTAGGTGTGGATGAATCTGAGATGTGGGGAACATTTAATATGGGAGTAGGATTTGTAATAATAGTTAATTCTAATGAAAAAGATGCAATAATAAAAACTTTGGAAGAATTAGGAGAGGCACCATATGAGATAGGGACTATATCTAAAGGAGATAATGGAATATGTTTAAGATAGCAGTTTTGATATCTGGAGGAGGAAGTAATCTGCAATCTATAATAGATACTATCTCTGCCTCAAAAGTAGGATATGAGATAACTTGTGTTATAGCAGACAGGAAATGTTACGGTATTGAAAGAGCAGAAAAAAATAATATAAAAACAAAAATATTTGATAGAAAAATATTAAAAAAAGATATATCTAAAAAAATAGATGAATATTTAGGAAACAAGGTAGATCTAGTAGTTTTAGCAGGGTTTTTATCCATTCTAGATGAAAATTTTATAAATAAAAGGAAGGGTAGAGTAATAAATATTCATCCTTCCCTTTTGCCTAAATTTGGTGGGTCTGGAATGTTTGGAATGAGAATTCATAGAGCTGTAATAGAGACCAAAGAATATGAATCTGGCTGCACAGTTCACTATGTAGATGCAGGTGTAGATACAGGGGAAATAATCGAACAAAGAAAAGTAAAGGTGGAAGCGGAAGATACAGCGGAAACTTTACAAAAAAAAGTGTTGGTAGAAGAGCATAAATTATTGCCAAAGGCCATTGAGCAGGTATTGAATAATTTAAGATAAAAATTTGTAAAGAACATACAGGAGGATATATAAGTGAAAAGAGCATTGATATCAGTTTTTGATAAAACAGGAATAGTGGAATTTGCAAATTTTTTAATATCACAAGGGGTAGAAATAATCTCTACAGGTGGGACATATAGACATCTGAAGGAAAATAATATAGCCGTATTAGAAGTAGCAGAAGTAACAAAAGCGGAAGAGATGTTAGACGGAAGGGTAAAAACTTTACATCCAATTATACATGGTGGTATCTTGGCTGTAAGAGATAATGAAGAACATATGAAAACTTTAGAGGAAAGAAATATAACTACAATAGATATGGTAATAGTTAATCTATATCCATTTTTCAAAGAGGTACAAAATGATATCTCATTTGAATCTAAGGTAGAGTTTATAGATATCGGCGGGCCTACAATGCTCCGATCTGCTGCTAAATCATTTAAAGATGTAGTGGTAATTTCTAATACTTCTGATTACAATGTAGTGAAGGAAGAAATGGAAGTAGGAGAGGTAACTTTTGAAACTAAAAAAAGGTTGGCAGGAAAGGTATTTAACCTAACATCAGCCTATGATGCAGCAATATCTAATTTCTTATTAGAAGAAAAAATGCCGGAATATTTGAGTACATCTTATGTTAAAAAAATGGATCTAAGATATGGTGAAAACCCTCATCAAAAATCAGCTTATTATGTATCTACAACTGAAAATGGAGCTATGAAAAATTTTGATCAATTAAACGGAAAAGAATTATCTTTTAATAATATAAGAGATATGGATGTAGCATGGAAAGTAGCTAATGAATTTGAAGTTCCTGCATGTTGTGGACTAAAACATTCAACACCTTGTGGTGTAGGAATTGCAGAGAATATCTATGATGCATATATGAAAGCTTATAACTGTGATCCTATCTCTATATTTGGTGGGATAGTAGCTTTGAATAATAAAGTAGATGGTAAAACTGCTGAAGAATTGAAAAAAATATTTTTAGAAATAGTAATAGCTCCTGATTTTACAGAGGAAGCATTGACAATATTAAAGAAAAAAAAGAATTTAAGAATTATAAAAGCATATCAAAAACCATGTGATAAGATAGATTATGTTAAGGTGGATGGTGGTATCTTAGTACAGGATAGAGATATAGCATTCTCTGATGATTTTAAAGTAGTAACTGAAAAGTCTCCAACAGAATTAGAAATGACAGACTTAGTATTTGGAATGAAAGTGGTAAAACATGTAAAATCTAATGCCATAGTAGTTGTAAAAGATGGGATGGCTAAAGGAATAGGAACTGGAGAAACTAATAGAATTTGGGCTACAAAACAAGCTATCGAAAGAGCCGGAGATGGTGTGGTCTTGGCATCAGACGCATTTTTCCCATTTAGAGATGTAGTGGATGCTTGTGCAGCAGCAAAAATTACTGGAATAGCACAGCCTGGTGGATCTATGAGAGACCAAGAATCTATAGATGCATGTAATGAGCATGGAATATCTATGGTATTTACAGGGATAAGACATTTTAAACATTAAAATCAGGGGAGTAAATTATGAAAATTTTGATTATAGGTAGTGGAGGTCGTGAACATGCTATTGCATGGAAATTTGCTCAAAATAATAAGGTGGAAAAAATATATGTAGCACCAGGAAATGCTGGAACGGAATTATTAGACCTTTGTGAAAATATAGATCTATCTAATATTGAAGAGATGGTAGAATTTGCAAGAAAGAACAAGATAGGACTTACCATGGTAGGCTCTGAGGAATTGTTGGTAGAAGGAATAGTAGATAAATTTGAAGAAAAGGGATTGATTATATTTGGTCCTAATAAAAAATCTGCAATTTTAGAGGGAAGCAAGGCTTATTCTAAAGACTTTATGAAAAAATATGGGGTAAAAACAGCTGCCTACGAGATTTTTACTGATTATGATAGTGCTGTAAAATATTTGGATGATGTAGAATATCCGACTGTGGTAAAAGCCAGTGGTTTAGCTGCAGGGAAAGGTGTAATTATAGCTCAAAACAAAGAAGAAGCAGTAGAAGCAGTAAAAGATATGTTATTAGATAATAAATTTAAACAAGCTGGTGCTGAAATAGTTATAGAGGAATTTCTTGTAGGAGTAGAAGCTTCTATCTTATCTATCACTGATGGGAATACAATAGTACCATTTATATCTGCTAAGGATCATAAAAAAATCGGTGAAGGGGAAACAGGATTGAATACAGGTGGAATGGGAGTAATAGCTCCTAATCCATATGTAACATCTGATGTAATGAAAAATTTTGTCGATGACATTATGACCCCTACCTTAGAGGGGCTAAAGGCAGAAAAGATGAAGTTCAATGGAGTTATATTCTTTGGACTGATGATAACAGAAAAAGGTATATACTCATTAGAATACAATATGAGATTGGGAGATCCTGAAACTCAAGCTGTGTTGCCACTTATGGAAAATGACTTCTTGGAAATCTTGGAAATGTGCATAGATGGAAATTTAGATAAAGTTGAGATGAAATGGAAGGATTCTTTTGCATGCTGTGTTGTAGGAGTATCTGGAGGATATCCAGTAAGTTATAACAAGGGATATGAGATAACAGGATTTTCGAATGTAGATGATTTGGTATTTATTGCAGGAGCTAAATTAGAGGGGAATAAAGTTTTAACCAATGGCGGACGTGTGATAAATATAGTAAGTTTAGGAGAAAATTTGGAAACTGCTTGTAAAAATACTTATAACTCTATGGGAAAAATAAATTTTGAAGGGCTCTATTGTAGGAAAGATATAGGAAAAATATAAAGGAAAAATATAGGAAAGAACACCCTTGGATATGTTAAAAAATAGAAGGGTAAAAATTATTTTTAAAAAAAATGGCTCTTTGTCAACTATGGGGGGACTAAGAAATTCTTAGCATAAGTAAATTCCTTAAATTATCGAATTTTCTGATTCCATAAGATTGTCTTTTAATTACTTTAATTTTATTGTTAATCCCTTCAGCTAACGCATTAGTTTTTTCATAGTAAAATGAAGCTACAACTTCTGAATACCAGTTTTCAAAAGTTTTTTCTAAATTTTTGATTTTTGGTATTTTTGATTGTTGAATCATATCTAATCAATTATCAAAATTACTATGTGCTTCTCTTTTTTTACATCCTGTTACATTTCTATCAAAATATGCTTTTATGTAGTATGCCTCTTTTAACTCCTTATTACAAATAGCTACTTGATACTTTCCAGCATCACTAGTACCTTTAAATTCATCAATATGAAGGACTTTAGGAGAGTTTGATTTAACATCTTTAAAATCAATGTTTTCATTAAATTTTCGCATAACAGAAGTAATTTAGTCAATTCCTATGATATCAGATTTTGTATGCTTTTTATTTATTTTTCAAAATCCCCCCATTAATATTATACAGCCAAAAAAAATTAAAGAGTGTAGTTTGAAGATCATATAAATTATACTTATATCAAAAAAAGAGAGGGTGACCCAAGTAGATTTTCTACATGGGTCACCCTCTCTTTTTTGATATTCCACTTATTTTTTTACTAAACTGTTTTTGCTTTTTTTTCTTTTGCCTTTAATTTCTCAAAATAATCTTTAGTTTCCTTTATAACTACTCCACTGAGAGCAATTAATCCAATTAAGTTTGGAATAGCCATAAGTCCATTCACTATATCAGCTACAACCCAAATGAGCTGCAATCTTATGAATGGCCCTATGGCAATTAAGAATATAAAGACTGCTTTAAAATATTTTATCCCCTTTACACCACAAAGATATACAGTACATCTTTCACCGTAGTAATTCCAACCAAGGATTGTAGTGAAGGCAAAGAAAATAATACCAATATTAACAATAAGACCACCGATACCACCAAATGTTAGGAGGTTATTAAATGCGGCATTGGTAACCTCTGCTCCAGCAAGATCTGCACTATTCCATAATCCAGAAGAAATAAGTACAAGACCTGTCATAGTACAAACTACAATAGTATCAAAGAACGTTCCAGTCATAGAGATAAGCCCTTGTCTTACACAAGAGTTCGTTCTCGCAGCTGCGGCTGCAATAGGAGCCGACCCTAAACCAGATTCATTGGAGAAAACCCCCCTAGCTACTCCTGCTTTT
Organism: Fusobacteriia bacterium 4572_74; assembly: GCA_002084825.1. Classification (GTDB taxonomy): domain Bacteria; phylum Fusobacteriota; class Fusobacteriia; order Fusobacteriales; family Fusobacteriaceae; genus Psychrilyobacter. The sequence continues at coordinate 6,814 of NBMF01000013.1, read as the reverse complement.
AATGCTAGAGCTACTCCTGCACCTGCAAATCCTCCTACAGCAGCATGGCCGTTGAATGCACTGCTGATAACCAAATTAAATGCAGCAGCAGTCGCACTTTTATCCATGAAGAGTATTATTGCCGCTCCAAAGACATAAAATAGAGCCATAAATGGAACTACAATCTCTGAAACTCGAGAGATACTTTTTATCCCTCCTACAGTCACAGCAGCTACACTAGCTGTTAATACTACCGCAACTATCATTTTTGGAACTCCGAATCCGCCACTTACTCCTGTAACGATTGCATTTACTTGAGCAAAAGTTCCTATTCCAAAGAATGCAACTCCTATTCCAAATACAGCAAAAGATTTAGCCAATATCTTACCAAGCTTTTTATTTTTAAGTCCCCCTTCTAAATAATACATAGGGCCTCCAGCTTGCTGTCCGTTTTCATCTTTTGTTCTATATTTGATGGCTAAAAGTCCCTCAGAATATTTTGTAGCCATCCCAAAGAATGCAGCCATCCACATCCAGAATAACGCTCCTGGCCCTCCTAATCTAATAGCTGTTGCAACGCCTACAATATTTCCAGTACCTATAGTTGCTGCCAGTGCAGTACAAAGTGCAGCAAAACTACTTACATCCCCTTCACCAGTATCGTCATTATCCTTTACAAAAAGATATTTTAGTGCCAGCGGAAGTTTAAAAATTTGCAGTAATCCCAGTCGAACTGTCAGATAAAAACCTGTTCCTATCAGTAATATTAATAGCGGTGGTCCCCATACAAAGTTATTTATTGCTTGAAAAAAATTAAGTGTCTCCATTTTAGTGTCTCCCTTTTATTTATAGGGAATTTAACTATACATACATAAAAAAACTATATATAAATATATAATTTGATTGATATACAATTAAACTCCTCTGTCCATTATACCTGAGAGTTTCGCCCTTTAAGGGTTTGCTCCTTCGGTGTCCATTATTTTGGCTCTCTCCAGAGGTTCGTCCAGTATAGGTCCTACTTTTATTTAATAAAAGTACCTGAAAGTTTTACTTCTTCGGCGATAATTTATTATCTTCTCCCTATACCTTCAACCGATTTTTAACTTATATAATATACATAATAAATAAATTTTAAAATTTATTTTATAAGATGAAAATTATATTTGTTAAAAGACATTTTATGTGGAATATCTATATGATATTAGTACATAATTTATGATAATGCAATAGATAAGTGAAAAAAATATCATTTTTTTTTAATTGATAATTAATTTTTTTAATTAACAGTTAACTGTGTTGTAGGAAGTATATGAAAATTGGAGGGGGAAAAGCTATATTATTCTTTATTATATTCTTAATTGCATAATTAAAATAATATATAATATAATATGTTACATTAAATAGGTAAACAAATTCAGGAGGTAAAAAGAAGCAGGATATTATCCTGCTTCTACTTCTACGTGTATTTCTTTTTGCATTTTTTTTATTTTAGTCTTTCTTTTAATATTTGCTTTTATCAATGTTTTACCCATTTTTTTACTCTTATTTTTAACTTTTCCTTTTATTTTAACAGCTTTAGTTTTTCCTTTCTTCATTTGATTCTCCTAAATTTAATTAAAATAAAAGCTTCCAAATTGAAAGCTTTTTTAATATACTTTGTATTGTATCATATTTTTTACTGATTTGTAGCCAAAATCGATGGTAAAGATATAAACATAAAAAATATCATAGAATTAACTTAAAGGAAATTTTATAGAAAAAGCCAATTTATTAAGTAGATATATTACTTTAAATTGGTTGTAACATCATGTTGCTTTTGTAGGAGGAGAGTACATTAAAAGTAAAAAAAAGAATTCAGCTTATAAATATGGAGTAAATAAAAAACTAGATCCATTAATTAACTTAGCTTTTTTAGCTCTTCCAGTTATTTCAGAAATAAAATTAACTGATCATGGTTTATTTGATTTTAAATCTTTCACTCATATATCTTTAGAGTTATAAATATAAAAAAATTACAATTTTATAAAAAAAAACTTGCTTTTCGTTGAGAATTCCAGTATAATAATTTTTGTAGATGTAGATGCCTGAGTGATGGAATGGTAGACATAGGGGACTCAAAATCCCCCGGGCGTATGCCCTTAAGGGTTCAAGTCCCTTCTCAGGTACCATGTGAAACCTTAAGTTTTTATGAAAACTTTATACATAGAAAAATAGGAGTACTTTGGTACTCCTATTTTTATTACTTTTTTTTTTTTTCCTTGGCAAATCGTTCTTAGCACGTTATTATTAGGTTAAGGAGTAATCCAGCGCTGGTACTTCCTAATTTTAGGAGGTGAGATATATGAGAAAGATAGGGATAAAACTACCTTCGAACCTAGGTTCGAATCTGGCGGTTAAGTCTGACCGGTTTTCAAGTGACATGAGTATAGAGGAATTTATAGAAACTTTCCAAATATTCATGGGAGTCAAAGAGCTTGGAGGTCTTGCTAATTGTACTTTAAAAGATTATAGAGATATTATGGGTTACTTTGTACGGTACTTAGAAGAAGAACGCAGGATTAATGGAATCCCATGGGGTAATATTAACATTGATTTATTTAGAGCATTCCAATATTATATGGTCAAAGAGAGGAAACTTAAAAATAGTACTGTAAATATTCGTCTCAGATATATGAAAGCATATCTGAACTGGTTGTACGAAGAGGGGAGACTTGAACACAATCTATCCAAGAGGTTAAAACTCTTGAAAGTAGAGAAGAGTAAAGTTAAAATACTTTCTGATAGTGAAGTAAGAAAAATGTTGAAAGCTCCAAATAAAACAACTTATAGGGGATTAAGAACTTTCGTCATAATGGTGTTAATGTTAGATTGTGGCTCAAGGGTTTCAGAGACAGCAAGTATAAAAGTTAAAGATGTGGATTTGAAAGAAGGTATCGTAACAATACGAGGGTCTGAGGCTAAGTTTAAGAAGTATAGGGAACTCTCTGTGAGTAACAAGACCAAAAACTTGCTAAAACAACTCATAGACATCTCTAAGACTAATGGAGAGGAGTATGTTTTTCTTAACAGTTATGATGGTGGGAAGATTTCATCAGACCAAGTAATTAGAGATTTTCAGAGGTGTTATAAAGAGGCAGGTCTAGAATGTAAAGGGGTTCACTCATGGAGACATACATTCGCTACGAATTTCATCAAGAATGGTGGAAATGCTTTTACGTTACAGAGGATAATGGGACATTCTACTATGGATATGACAAAGAGATATGTTTATATGGAAAATAAGACCTTGAAAGACCATCACAGAAAAAGTGGATTATAGATAAGTTTTTGAAATAATACTTTAATTGGTGTATTATATTACTGTAACCTTTAATTTAACAATGATTAGTTTTATACCTTCTTTTTATAAGTATATAGAATTAAATTGTACACTATAAATATATAAGGAGTTTTAATATGAAACTTTACATAGACAACGTAACATTAAATTTTGAAAAAGTCCCACTTAAATTTTTAGAAAGTGAACTAGAGAATGTTTTCAAAACCTAGATTGTCAAATTAAATGCAACACCTGGTTCTCCCCAGAATTCTTCATGGGGAGTTTTCCATCCTAAACATTTCCTTGGTCTATTATTTATTTTTTGTACTGCTATATTTACTTCTTCTTTAGTTAACTTTAGAAAGTCTGTTCCTTTTGGAAAAAACCTTCTCAATAACCCATTTGTATTCTCATTAGTTCCTCTTTCCCACGAATGATATGGGTTGGCAAAATATGTTTTTATCTCTAATTCTTCTTCTAACTCTTTGAATCCTGAAAATTCTTTTCCATTATCTGAGGTAAATGTTTTCACCAATTTTTTAGGAATATACTTGAAATTTTCTAAAGTTGCACGATTAAATGTTTCAGCTTTCCTGTCTGGCATTAGCTCTGCTATTAAGAATCTTGTCTTCCTACAAACGTAAGTCATAATAGCACCTTTATGATTAGCCCCAACTATTGTATCACTCTCATAGTGTCCTATTTCACTTCTATTATTTGCTTCTTGCGGTCTTTCTTCTATCATTTTTTTATCTGGGATAGTACCTCTTTTTTCTTCGACTCCATTCTTTTTAACTTTACCTTTTCTAGGTAGTAATTTCACAGCATCTTTTGAAAGAAACTCAACTTCTATTGCTCTGTAGATAGTTTTAAATGATATGTTGTATAGCTTATCTAACTTTGCTCTTCCTGCTATTTGTTCAGGAGTCCAAGAGTTTTCTAACTTGTCTTGAATGTCTATTAAAAGGATACTTTCTTTAAGAATATTTTTAGCACCACAATTCTTTTTTCTCTCTTGGTATGCTAATTGAGCCTTGAAAGGGCTATATTTCCAACCTATACTATTTCTTTTTATTTCCCTTCCGATAGTAGATCTAGATCTCTCTAGTTGTCGTCCTATTTCAGCATTGGAACAACCCAATGTTGAAAATTCTAATATACTTTCTCTTTCTAAAATGGTAATATGTTCTTGATTCATAGAAACCTCCTTTAATGTTTGTTCGCACATATATTATACCAGGAAAGGTTCTATGAATCTTTTTTTGTTGCATTTAATTATACAATGTAAGTGGGGTATTTCCTTGGGAGTCAATATTATTTACTTCACTTCCATGCTCTATTAAACACTCTGTTATTGGAATGTCTTTATACAAGAGTGCAATATCTAATGCAATACGTCCATAATTATCTTTGATATTAGGATCAGCTCCTTTTGAAAAAAGTACCTCTATTATTCCAAGATTTATTCTTCCATACTGTGGCTTATTACAAGCATATGACAAAGCAGTCATCCCGCTTCTATCAGTACCTAATGGAGAGAATCCTAAATCCAACATCTCCATTACTTTAGTTTCATCTTTCCATGTTTTTAACACTAAGATTAAAGGTGTTTCATCTTGATTCGTTAATACTTCCTTATTTATGTTAGCATCTACCATCCTCTCCATGACATCCCATCTTTTTCTAATAGTAATTCGAGAACACCTTCCTTTCTGTTCTTTGCGATTTGATATATAAACTTAGGATCAAACTTTACATAATTCAATATGGATTCTATAACCTTCTTGCTCGCATGACTTAGAGCATATTCTAAAATTTTATTTGTAGGTTTAGCTCCGTTATTTAGTAGTAAAAAATAAACATCTTCAATATTATCCACCTGAGCCCATGTTTCCAAAGGGGTTTGATTATATGATGTATTCGAATTTACATTATACCCCTTACTTATCAATAACTTTAATAATTCTATATGTCTTAAATTAGAATTCATAAATCCAGAATCTTCTAACAATGGAAAAATTTCTTTTATCTCCAGTACTTTATTTAAGATATTTTTATTTTCAATAGTTAAAGGATTATTTAAATTAGTACTCCTTAATTCTTTTATAAAAGCTTTTAATTCTTCCTTTGAATAGTTGATGTCTATCTTGGCTGATCCCTTAATCATTTCTACATACTTTTTCTCTTTTTCGCCACACTTAAATATAAATTCTCTTAAACCAGACGGAATCTTATTTAGATTAACCGTCCTCTGACTTGGAATTGTTCCCAGATTTTTTTCATCAAGTAATAAATCGTAATTATCAAAAGTATTGTTGACTATAGTAAGGGTGGAGTAGTTTTCCTCTACCTCTAAAATACTAAGGTTTTCTTTTTTTTGAAATGATTCTACCGTATTTCTGATTGTTAAATTGATGGAATATGCTCTTAATATTATGAGTATTTAATAGATTAATTACATCGGTATGTGTAAAATATTTTCTAGGGCTCTCATTATCCCATATTACATTGCTGTTAAAATCGCCTATAAGAATGCAATCTTGTAATAATAAATCATTATAGTACTTAATTGCTGAACCAACCTGAGCTATGTATTTATTTTTGCTGTTTTTTTATCATTCATTGCCCATATTCCAAATAATATAAACTCATATTGTCCTTTGACTTTTATTGGAATTATATACTTAAACTCAGCGTTATAATACTTATGTAGTTGAAGTTTGTAAGTTGATTTTGCAAGTATACCAATTCCTTTAGATTTATTATCACCAATCCAACATCTATTAGGGTAATCTTTAATAAGTTCGTCGTTAAATTTAGAAAATTCTTCACATTCAGATACCACCATAATATCTGGATTAAAATTTAATATTATATCTATTTTTTTTCTAAATGCCATATTACAATTCCATGCAATTATCTTTATATTACTCCCCTCCTATATATATAGAATTTTACATAAATATTTGATAGTTAAAATTATATTGCGACTATAACCCTTATATTTCTATACCATTTATTGGATTTTTAACCTTGTTTATCATCATATACTTTTTTAATAGTTAAAATTATAATACTTACTCTACTGATTTATTACACTATTTATAACAATATTTTTTAACTAGGGGGTGGCTAACGTTCTAGCCTTAGAAAAATATAGCCTAAATCAATTTTGATCTCATTTTTAATACGGAAAAGTTATAAAATCAAAAAAAGAGAGGTTTCCCTCTCTTCCTGTGTGCCATCTATGTGTCTAAATCTTGGTTACAATAAATTATAATAGGTTACAATAAATTAAAATTAAGCTGTCTACGTCAATAAAACCAGTATGTTAAATGACATTAAATTACAGTAGAATATTCGTTAGATCATTCCCACTCAACAGTCATAAAATTCTCTTATATTATATCCCTTTATTTTCAGTGCCTTTTATTCATCTATTTTCTATATGTTCTCTTTTTATACTGTCTTCTAATGTTTTTAGGAGCATTTTAGGAGCAGTATTAATTTAAC
>NBMF01000012.1 GCA_002084825.1 Fusobacteriia bacterium 4572_74 | reverse complement strand
TCCTTTAAGTAGATTTTTTGTAGTGAATCAATTCTAACATAAATTTTGGTCTTCCTTTTTATTTTTTGATAATTTACCTACAATTATTATACTCTAACTAAAAACATTCTATTCTTTCAAAGGATTTTCTAAAAAAATATCTAAGATTGCTGTTTTTTCTTTTTTTAATCAGCTAAACTTGATGCAAATTCTTGTCCGAATTTATAACAGAGTTCCTTGCTTTTATGATTTAAATTCCAATTAACTTTTATTCCTTCATTTACTAATTTTAAAGAGGTAAATTTTAAACTTTCATTGATAATATCTAAGTTCTTCGCATTCCAACCATAACTTCCAAAGGCTGCTACACTTTTATCTTTAAAGTTCAAACCTTTTACTGCCTCTAATAAGGCACCCATTGACGGTAATATTCTATTATTGATAGTAGGTGATCCGAATAAAACACCTTTGGACTTAAATATTTCTGTCAAGATCTCACTTTCAGTATGTTTTGCACTATTAATCAATAAAATATTTGTAGAAGGAGAGAAATTTCTAATACCGTCAGCTATAGATTCTGCCATTTTTTTAGTACTTTCCCACATAGTATCATAGGTTATTAGTATTTGATCTTCTTTATAGTTATCACACCATTTCATATATTTTTCAATAATTTGAAGCGGATTTTTTCTCCAGATTACACCGTGTGAAGTACAAATTTGATTAATTGTTAAATTCAAGCTTAATATTTCCTCAATTTTTCTTTTAATTAGAGGACTGAATGGTGTAAGGATACAAGCATAATACTTTAATGCTTCATAATTTAAGATGTTTTGATCACATTCATCATTGAATAATCCATTAGCTCCATAATGCTGTCCAAAAGCATCGTTACTAAAAAGTATATTTTCTTTACTTAGATAAGATGCCATTGAATCTGGCCAGTGCAACATCTTCATTTCAACAAATGTTAATTTTTTCTTTCCTAAGTCCAAAACATCACCGGTCTTTACAACTCTAAATTCAGCATCTATGTTATGATAGGCCTTTATGATTTCTACCCCTTTAGCTGTACAATAGATAGGTGTGTTAGGGATCTCTTTCATCAGTGTACTTAAAGAGCCACTATGATCAGGTTCGTTGTGATTCATAACAACATAATCAATAGTATTTAAATCTATCTCTCCTTTTAACTGTTCTATCCACTCACTACTAAATTTTTCCATTACAGTATCTACTAAAACTATTTTTTCATCTCTTATTAGGTAGGAGTTGAAAGAAGTTCCATGAGGGATATCTAATTCTTCTCCATGAAATTTAGTAATATCTTGATCAATTACCCCAACCCATTTAACACTTTTACTGACATCAATAAATTTTTTCATATGATTTTCTCCTCCTTTTTTTAAAATCTATATGGGTATATACTGATGATTTAAAATTAATCCTATATTTAAGTGTAAATATGATCTTTTTTTCTTACTTTAAGTAATGTTTATGTTGTTATATTTGTTTCAACAGAGGATGGGAAACGACTACTTTGTAAACTTTTCTCTAAAATATTATATGTTAAAAGAAATGCTTGACTTTAATTAAATTAGTTGTTATTATAAATTTGTAATCGATACAAAATTTAATTAAAAAGTTAATAAAATAAAATATAGGGAGTGATTAAAGATGGCAAAAGTGAGATGTACAGTATGTGGAGAGATATTAGATTCAAACGTTGAGGTATGTCCAGTATGTAAAGCTGGTAAAGATAAATTCGTAGCTTATGATGAGAGTGCAACAGAAGAGTGGGCTACTGAGCATAAATTAGGAGAAGGATTAGCTTGTGGAGATGCAGAGATCATCGAAGGATTAAAGGCTAACTTTGCAGGAGAATGTACAGAAGTAGGAATGTATCTAGCTATGTCTAGAGTAGCAGATAGAGAGGGATATCCTGAAGTTGCTGAAGCTTACAAAAGAATTGCATTTGAAGAAGCAGAACATGCAGCTAAATTTGCTGAATTATTAGGAGAAGTAGTAACCGATTCATCTGAAGAAAACTTAAGATTAAGAGTAGCCGCTGAGTATGGAGCTACATCTGGTAAATTTGAATTAGCTAAAAGAGCTAAACAATTAGGATTTGATGCAATTCATGATACAATACATGAGATGGCTAAAGACGAAGCTAGACATGGAAAAGCTTTCAAAGGTTTATTAGAGAGATATTTTGAAGGGAAATAAATAAAATAAAAATTAAAGATTACTATAAAAATAAAAAGGTGGAATAATATGAAAAAATATGTTTATGAAGTATGTGGATATATTTATAATCCAGAAATTGGAGATGTAGATAACGGAATTAAAGCTGGAACTAAGTTTGAAGATCTGCCTAAAGATTGGGCTTGTCCGCCATGTGGTATGGGTAAAGATGTATTTGCTGAAGAAAACTAAAGATTCTAACCTCTCAAATATTATTTGAGAGGTTTTTAAAAAAATTTAAACTTTTTTTATCTAAGTGACATCTGATAAGTGTAAGCAAATAAAAATAATAATTTTTTCATTTCTTTCTTTCCTTAAACAAAAAATACCTCCTAACTGTACGACTATTACAGTTAGGAGGTATTTTTGACTATATTGAGTAGAAAGTATTATTTGAAAAATAACCTAATCCTATAAAAAAAATTTGTTATCTTATATTTTATAAGGTAGTTTTTGGTTTCTTTGAATTTTTTCCATGATCCATCTTTTAATCTAGAAGGGCGGATCTAGTAACATATTTTCAGAATAGGGTAGATTGTGAGATTTGGCCATCCATTCTCCTGTAGGAGGAGTGATCTGCATAAGACCAACAGCTCCCTTATGAGAAACTATATCTTTTCTAAAGTTACTTTCAATTTTAATAACTGAATAAATGACTTCTTTATCTATTTCATATTTTTTAGAAATTTCATCTATTTCTTTATAATAATTTAATGGGAAAAATGAGATTAGTCCCATTGTTCCTGTAAATATAAGAAAAACCAATATATAAATATAGATTCGTTTCATATTACTCTCCGAAATTAAAATCAATTTGCCTTAAAGATTCATATAAAATAATAGCTGCTGAATTTGAAAGGTTTAGCGATCTACCCATCTTAATCATAGGAATAGTGATACAAGTTTCTTTATTGTTTTCTAAGATCTCAATAGGAACTCCTCTAGATTCAGGACCGAATACAATAAAATCGTTTTCTTTATATGTAACATCTGAATATCTTTGAGTAGTCTTGGTTGTAGAAAAATAAAATTTAGATTCAGGATAAGCAGCCATCAATTCATCTAAACTATCCCATTCATGCAGGTCGACATGCTTCCAGTAATCTAAACCAGCTCTCCTAATTTGTTTTTCATCCAGTGAAAATCCAAGGGGTTTGATAAGATGTAACGATGTATTTGTAAGAACACAACTTCTGCCTATATTTCCTGTGTTGTATGGTATTTCTGGTTCCATTAAAACTATATTCATAAATTTACTCCTCTTTTAATATTATTTTTGTCCATTTTGAATATTCTGATTCTACAGAAAACTTAAACCCTAATTTGGTGAAGACCTCTTTAGCTATAGTAAGACCTAAGCCGGTTCCATAAATTTTAGAGGAATAAAAAGGAATGGTAACCTCTTCTATCCTATATTTTTGTATTCCAATTCCATTATCTTTTATATTTATCTTACTTTTACCGTTTGCTGAAAGAGTAATAGTGATAAAATGATCATTTTTACTATAATCACAATTTTCAATGGAATTTTTAAATAGATGGTAGAAGGCTGTAATGACCTTGTCTCTATTAAATGTAATTTCAATATCATTTTCTATAATCATATAAGTTTTAATCTTGGATTTTTTCAAATGTAGGTCTAACTTTTGAAGAACTTCTCTAATAAGATGGGAAAGATAAAATGTAGTTGATTTATCTTTTAGGTTTTCATCTTCACTAGAGTATTCACTAATATCTTCACAAAGTTTGATAACTTTATCAGATTCCTTGAGAATATAATCTAAATAAAGCTCCATTTTTTTAGGATCATTTAGTTTCTTTTTAGCTAGAGATGCAAAACCAACAATAGATGAAATAGGAGTTCTCAGTTCGTGGATAATAGAATTTGCAAAGGAACCCACAGTTTTTAACCTGATATCTTCAACTTCAAAGTCTTCTAATTCTCTAGAATGTATATAGAGCGAAAAATTATATTTAAACAGTTCTAAAATATGCATTTCATCTACATTTAGTTCATAAGTTTTTTTAGTTTGTCTATCTAAGACAAAACATCCATAGTATGTATTTTCATAATTTATAGGGATGATTGTAAATTTTTTAAATCTGTTCAAAAGGCCATAACTTTCATGGGGGTCCAATTTATTTAGATTTGTTTGTATCTCTATATTTTTCAACATTTTTTCTATGGGAGTTCCATAAAAACTGATCTCTTTTTCAAGATTAGTTGAGATAAATTCCACTTCATCTTTTTTTAATTTTTTCAGATCAAAATATGAGTTTAGATGTTTTAAATTTCTATTCCATTTATCGTATTTAAAAAAATATCCTTCAGAATAGCCTAGATCTAATTTTTCAATTAAATTTAAAAGGATAAAAAATACAACTTTTTCAGTGTTTTTTTCCTTATGAATTGTAGAAGCGATAGTCTCCAAAGAATTTAAATAGGAAACCATAGATGAGTTGTCCAAGGTTTTAAACATAAAAATCAATCCTTTTTGTTCAATAGATTTCGATACTCTGCTGCACTTATTTTACCATTTTTAATGCCTGATATCTTAGAAAGATTTGGCTTAGAAGCTAAAATATACCCACTATTCAAGGAGTTTATATGGGTTATGGCAATAGCTAACGCATCGGCGGCATCATCTGGTTGGGGAATTTTGGAAAGTCCTAAAATTCTTTGAACCATTAATTGAACCTGTTTTTTTTCAGCTCTGCCATATCCTGTTATTCCCATTTTTATTTGTAGAGGGGTAAATGATACTTGGGGAATATTGTTTTTTTCTCCACAGAGGACTATTACACCTCTGGCTTGTCCTACTGAGATAACTGTCTTAGCATTTTTAAAATAAAAAAGATCCTCTACAGCCATGTGGGTAGGAGAATATTTTTTTAAGATATTATCTAATTCGTCGTAGATAGCAGAAATCCTCTTTTCCATAGGAAGATCTTTGGAGGTATATATACAACCATAATCTACAACTTTATATGTACTTTCAATATAGTCTATAATTCCAAAACCGACAATTGCCGTTCCGGGATCTATTCCAATTACTCTCATCCTTACTCCTCATATTTAAACAAAATTATAGATCTAAAAAAATATTAAATATCTCTATTTTTATATTTATTTTTGCATATTAAATTTTATCATAAATTATAATAAAATTCTATAAATTATAAAAGGAAGTTTTAATAGTAAATAGTATATTGTTGATAGAGATAAAATACATATAAAGGAGGTAAAAATGAATATTTCAAATTATTTAAAAGAAATAGGACACTATCCCCTCCTGACTAAAGAAGAAGAAATTGAGATATCTAAACATATATTGGAGGGAGATATAGATGCACAAGATCGATTGATAACAGCTAATTTAAGATTAGTTGTGAGTATAGCTAAAAAATATGCTAAGCTAGGAATTCCCATTCAAGATTTAATTCAAGAAGGAAACATAGGACTCATAAAAGCTGTTGAAAAATTTGATTATACCATGGGGAAAAAATTTTCTACATATGCTACTTTTTGGATAAAACAATGTATTTTGAGATATATATCTTCTAATAAAGGAGTTATTAGATATCCTGTATATATATATGATAATTTGGCTAAGATAAAAAAATATATGACAAAATATAAATCAAAATATGGATGTGAACCTAGTTTAGAAGATATTGCAGAAGAAACAGAATTAAAGATAAAGGATATAAAAAGATACTTAAAATTAAACGAAGTGACCTTTAATTCCTTAGATGAGACCTATGGAAAAACTGGGGATCTTCACAGTATGATTGCAGATAAAAATGGTTATATAGAGGAAAATTTAATTCTTGAAAGTGACAAGGAAAAATTATTAAAAACTTTGGATATATTAGGAGCTAAGGAAAGAGAGATAATAATATATAGATTTGGTTTGTTGAATAATGAAGTGTTAACTTTGGATATATTGGGGAAAAGACTACATTTAACTAGAGAAAGGATCAGACAACTGCAGATTAGAGCCTTGAATAAACTAAAAATACATTTAAAATAAAATAATTAGAGGTGGTTTCTATGAGGAAAATATATATACTAGACACAAACGTACTTATTCATGATCCTAAGGCTATGACAAATTTTGAAGACAATGATGTAGTTTTACCGATCTATGTGATTGAAGAGATAGATAAATTAAAAAAAGAGAGTGGAAATAGAGGTGCATCAGCTAGGATAGCAGCCAGGTTTATAGATAGTCTAAGATCTAAGGGATGTCTAGCTAAAGGGGTAGAGATGGAAAATGGGATATTTTTTAGAGTAGAAACTAAGGGTGATACTACAGAGCTGCCTACTTCTTTAAGAAGAGATGTAGTAGATAATAGGATCCTGGCAATAGCACTTTATATCAAAAATAAAGATAAGGATAAAAAAGTAATATTGGTCTCAAAAGATATCAACATGAGGATAAAAGCAGATGCTATGGAAATACACGTAGAGGATTACAAGAGTGATAAGATGGATATAGAGGAACTGTACACTGGAAATATGGAGATAGAAGTAGAGGCAGAAATTATTAAAAAATATGAGAAATCCGGTAGAATTAAATATATAGAGATTATGTCGGAAGAGCCGTCGGCAAATTGTTTTGTAAGTATGAAATATAAGGAGAAGATTCTATTTGGTAGGTATAACAAGAAAACAAAGAGGGTAGAGAGAATGACCTATGCAGATGTCAGTGTTTGGGGCGTTCGAGGTAGAAATGAGGAACAAAATTTTGCATTGGATCTTTTAATGGATGAGAATATAAAGGTGGTAACTTTAGTTGGAAAAGCTGGGACTGGGAAAACCTTGTTAGCAGTAGCTTCAGGATTAGAATTAGTTGTTGAAAGGAGTAAATATAAGAAGTTATTTATAGCCAGACCAATAATTTCAATGGGAAAAGATTTGGGATATCTTCCAGGGAGTGAAAAAGAAAAGCTAAAACCATGGATGCAGCCTATTTTTGATAATATAGATTTTTTAGCAAGTAATAAGGAAGAAAAGGCAGGAGAAAAGGTAATAGCGGGATTAGAAGCTTTGGGATTATTAAAAATAGAGGCATTGTCTTATATAAGAGGTAGGAGTATTCCAGCAGGATTTTTAATCATAGATGAAGCACAAAATTTAACACCTCATGAGATAAAAACCATAGTTACTAGGGCAGGAGAAAATACAAAGATAGTATTTACAGGGGATCCGTATCAAATTGATAATCCATATTTAGATACAGAAAGTAATGGGCTTACTTATTTAGCTGAAAGATTTAGAGATGTAGATATATCAGGGCATATTATATTGAAAAAAGGTGAAAGATCAGAATTAGCAGAATTGGCAGCTACATTATTATAGCCCCTTAAAACCTCCTATAAATGAATATAGGAGGTTTTTTTATGAATGCTATAAATCATATTAATTTTTGAAATCGCTAATATCGCTAATTGTTACGTATGAAACCTTGTTTCTGCGTTGTATCTTTTGACCTTAATTTTCGATTTTTAATTGTATTTATATTCTCCCTTTGCTATTAATTTACTTGGACCAGTCATATAGACTTCATCTTTCACTTCTATAGTTAGATTTCCTAAAGTCAGATGAACAATAACTTTAGGACTCAAGTATCCAAGGAGTTCTCCTACAACTACACTGGCACAAGATCCTGTTCCACAAGCCAGGGTGTGTCCTGCTCCCCGTTCCCAGGTATCCACAATAATCTCATCCATATCTAAAATCTGTACAAAATTTACATTGGTTTTTTCAGGGAAAATCGGATTGTTTTCAATAGTCTTTCCAATTTCTACTAGATCAATATTCTCTAAATTATCTACGAAAATCACAGCATGGGGAACACCCATAAGAAGAGCTGATACTTTATAAGGTTCACCATTAACAATAATTTCTTCATTGATGAATTTTTCTTTAGAAGTAGTCATAGGTATAGATTTAGGAGTAAAAATTGGTTTTCCCATATTAACTCTTACATTGAACTTTTTGTCTGGATAGATATCTAGATGGAGTAATCCAGCTAAGGTCTCTACCTTATATGTAGTCCCATCTAAATTTTTATTGTTATAGATATAGTTAGAAAAACACCTAATGCCATTTCCACACATAGACACGATACTTCCATCAGAATTAATAAAGATCATTTGGCATCGGTCCTCTTTTTCAACTAAAACCATCATTCCATCAGCCCCAATTCCAGTGTGTCTGTTACATACTTTTACAGCTAGATCAGGGAAATTTTTCTCTTTTATATTGTTTGCCATCAAATCTTTATAGTTAAATATTATAAAATCATTTCCTAAACCATGGTATTTTTCAAATTTAATCATATTATATTCTCCTTTATTCTTGATCATCTTATTTTATAGTTAAATTATAGTATGAGAGAACATAATATTCAACTAAAGAATATTCTATATACATTGTTTACTATGATCTATATTTTTTAATATAATTTTCTATCTTATCCAAAGCTATTTTTAAAATTTTTACAGGTTTGGTACAAGAAATCCTAAAGTATCCCTCTACTCCAAAGGCTATTCCAGGAACTACAGCTACATGTTTTTTTTCAAGCAAGTCCAGAGTGAAATCCAAAGATGAATTTAGACTAGAATTATTCAAAGATCCAAAGACATAAAATGTTCCTTTGGGTCGAAGGGTAACAATACCCATAGAGTTCAATCTATTATATACATACTCACATCTTTTTTTATATTCTTTTGTATAGGAAGAAATATCTGAACATTTAGATAATGCGATATACCCGCCATATTGTGATACTATTGAAGGTGATGTGATGGTATATTGATGAACTTTTATCAGTTGGTCTCTTAGTTTTTTAGAGGTTAAAATATACCCTAAACGCCAGCCGGTCATAGAATGTGATTTTGAAAACCCATTAATTAATATTATTTTTTCTTTAAGGAAGTCGTATTTTCCCACGGAAATAAAGTCATTATCAAAAGTAATTTCACTATATATTTCATCGGAAATAATATAAATACCTTTATCCTTTAAGAAATTCATGATTTCATCTAAGTTTTTTTTAGATAAAATCATTCCTGATGGGTTGTTAGGATAATTTAAGATAAGAGCCTTGGTCTTAGGGGTAAGATGTTTTTTTAAAGTCTCTACTGTAAGTTGTAATTCATCCGAAGTAGTATCAATAAATATGGATTTACCTCCATTAAAATCTATATTAGGAAGGTATCCTGGATAAAATGGCAGGGGTATCAAGACTTCATCTCCTTCATTTAAGATAGCTCTTAAAGTAGTAGAGATAGCTTCTGTAGCACCTGCTGTGACAATAACTTCATCTGTTTTGTAAGATGAACCATATTTAGTATTATAAAAATTTACTATCTCTTTCCTTATTTCGAGGGATCCTCCTAACATAGGATATCCCATTCGATTATTTTTCATATAAAGGGTAGTTTGTTCTATTATTTCACAGGGGATAGGCAGATCCGGTTCTCCAATAGTAAGGTCGATCACATCTTTATATTCCCTGCTCTTTATAGATATTTGTCTAATAAGGGAGATCTCTTGATTTATTACTTTAGGATTTATATTCATATTGACCTCCAATTAATTTTTGATATTAATTTATAACTCTTAGATCTTCCATAATTTCAGTTTTACTGGCAGTCTTTTCATCTTTATCTTTGATTATTCTAGCTGGGTTTCCAGCTACCACAACGCCAGCAGGTACGTTTTTTGTAACGATAGCTCCAGCAGCTACAACAGCTCCTTTGCCTACTCTTACACCTTCTAAGATTACTGCATTAGCACCTACAACTACATCATCTTCTATAATAACAGGATCAGCACTAGGCGGTTCGATTACACCAGCTAAGACGGCCCCAGCACCAATATGGCAATTGTCACCGACAGTGGCTCTACCTCCCATGACTACATTTAAATCTATCATGGTACCAGATCCTATTTTAGAACCAATATTTATAACTGCCCCCATCATGATAACGGCATTGTTTCCAATCTCAACCATATCTCTAATGATAGCTCCAGGTTCGATTCTAGCATGGATATTTTTGGTATCCAACATTGGGATAGCTGAATTTCTTCTATCACTCTCTATATGAGAATCGGTAATTAAATGAGAGTTAGTGGTTAAAATTTCATTAACTTCATTCCATTCTCCAAAAATTGTTTTACTCTTTTCACATCCAAAAACTTTACAGTTTAGAAAATCAATTCCTTGTAAATCACCATTGATGTAGGCTTTTACAGGGGTAGATTTTGTAGAATTTTTAATGTATTGGATTATTTCATGAGCATTATTTAACTTAGTCATAAGATGTTCTCCTTTTAAAATATATTTTTTATAGTCTAGTCACGTTGCTTTTTAGTTAAAAATATCCTTCATTGTGTAGAATCCTGGTTTTTGATTATAAAGCCAGATTGCTCCTTTGAGAGCTCCATTAACAAAGATCATTTTAGAATGAGCTTTATGTTTTATCTCTATTATTTCATCCTCACCAGCAAAGATGATGGAGTGTTCTCCTACGATAGTTCCTCCACGAACTACATGTACCCCGATCTCCTCTTTTTTTCTTGGTGAAATTCCCTCTCTGCCATAGATTAATTCCCTTTTAGAGGTTAGGGTATTATTTATTTTTTTCAACAATGACTGGGCTGTACCACTGGGGGCATCAATTTTTTTATTGTGATGTTTTTCAATTAATTCAATATCCCAATCCTCTAAAGATGAAACGAGAGTTCCCAATAATTCTGTAATTAGATTTATTCCAAGAGAAGTATTGGTTGCTTTAAGTATTGGAACTATTTGTGATGCTTTATTTATTTTTTTCAGATCTTCTTCATTGTGTCCTGTAGTAGCAATCAATGCGGGAACATTATAGGCTATGATCCATGGAATAATTTTTTCTAAGTTACTATAGTGGGAAAAATCTATCAAAACATCAGGAATAACAGAAAGATTTTCTAAACTTTCAACAATTCTGGATTCTTTTTCTAAGGAAAAAGAATCAATTATCCCGACTAAATTTAAGTTTTTACTTTTATCGATGGTATCACAAAGAAGTTTACCCATCTGTCCCCATCCGTATATTGCTATATTCAAAATATTACCTCCTTTAGATCAAATTTGATTTTCTCATCTCTATTTTTAAAAGTTCGAGAGATTCGGGGCTCATTTCCCATAGGGGTTGTCTTACTCCTCCAACCTTAAAATTCATAAGATTCATTGCAGACTTTACAGGTATAGGGTTAGTCTCCAAAAATAAAGAATTAACTAGGGAGTTCATAGAAAGTTGAAGATTTTTAGATTTAATAACATCTCCTTCTAAATAAGACATGACAAGATTATGAGTTTCTAGAGGCATAACATTTGCTAGTACAGAGATAACACCAACTCCACCTAAGGAAAGAATAGGAACTATGATGTCATCATTACCAGAGTACACAGAAAAATTATTCTCGCAGACTCTAGCTATCTCAGCTAAGTAAGAAATATTTCCACTGGCTTCTTTGATACCAACTATATTTTTATGATTACTTAATTCACCAACTACATCAACGGGAATATTCATTCCAGTTCTACCTGGAACATTGTATAAAATAATAGGAATATTTACCTTATCAGCTATAGCTATATAATGATTTATTAACCCCTGTCTATTGGTTTTATTGTAATAAGGTGTGACAATGAGGAGACCATTAGCCCCAACTTTTTCACACTCAACACCTAATTTAATGCCGTGTTTTGTATCATTGCTACCACTTCCTGCTATAACAGGAATTCTTCCTCCAACTATTTTAACACTTCTTCTGATTAACTCTATATGTTCCTCTTCTGAAAGAGTCGACGCTTCACCGGTGGTACCGGCAATTATCAAGGCGTCGGTTTTATTTTCAATATGCCATTCTATGAGTTCTTCTAATTTTGTATAATTGATACTCATATCTTCATTGAATGGGGTGATAAGAGCTACTCCAGATCCTTTAAAAATTCCCATAATTCCTCCTGTTTAGAATTTTAATAAAATATGTAAATATTATTGTTTTATCAATAATTCAGCAATTTGCACAGTATTTGTAGCAGCACCTTTTCTAATATTATCTGCGACTATCCATAAATTTATCCCATTTTTTATACTATAATCTCTTCGAATTCTACCTACAAATACTTCATCGAATCCATTGGCATTTATAGGCATTGGGTATATATTGTTTTTTATATCATCCTGTAAGACAATTCCTTTTTTGTTTTTAAGAGTTTCTTTTAATTCTGCTAAATTAAATTCTTTTTCAAATTCTAAGTTAACAGATATAGAATGTCCATTTTCTACAGGAACTCTTACACAGGTAGAAGTAATTGGAAGATTTGGTTTATCTAAAATCTTTCTAGTCTCATCGATCATCTTCAACTCTTCCTTGGTATACCCATTTTCTGTAAAGTCATCTATATGTGGAAGGCAGTTAAAAGCTATAGGATGTGGGTAATTAGAAGGTTCTTTTCCTTCTATTCCATTTTTTAAATCTTTTACACCGGCTACTCCAGATCCAGATACGGCCTGGTAAGTAGAATAAATAACTCTTTTTATTCCATAGAGATCATCTAAGACTTTTAGAGGAATTACCACTTGGATAGTAGAGCAGTTAGGATTAGCAATGAGTTTATTTTTTTTTATTGCTTCTGGATTTACCTCAGGGACAACCAAAGGAACGGTTGGATCCATCCTCCACGCACTGCTGTTATCTATAACTGTAATTCCATGAGAAATAGCTATTGGAGCCATTTTTTTACTAAGATTACCTCCAGCGGAAAATAAAGCTATATCTATTTCCTTGTTGAAAGATTCCGGGGTAAGTTCCTCAACGATATATGTTTTATTCTTAAAATTAACTTCTATTCCTTTGGATTTAGAAGAAGCTAAAAGATAAAGGTTACCTATGGGGAAATTTCTTTCTTCTAATACCTTAAGAAAGGTTCTTCCGACCATTCCAGTAGCTCCTACGATGGCAATATTATATTTTTTCATGATCTCCTCCTAAATAAATTTTTTAATTATATGTTTGTTATAGATTAAATTCTTTGGATAACATCTGAGTAGCAATTTTTTTATGATCCTTAGAGATCGTACATGAGATACTGATTTCAGAAGTAGTTATATGGTAAAAAGGAATTTTATTTGCAGCCAGGGTATTAAATACTTTCGCTGCAACTCCAGAATGACTTACCATTCCAATTCCAACTAATGAAATCATGATTAAGTCAGATTTTATTTCTATGGAAATTTCAGAAAATTTCTTTTGTAATTCATCAATAGCTTGTTTTAAAAGAGACTCTTCTCTTTTAAAACAGCTAAAAGAAAGATCTAAGGTACCTAAAGTAGTAATGTTTTGACTGATCATGTCGACGTTTAGCTCATATTTACCCAAGGTATTAAAAATATTTGCTACCAAGTTTTCTGAATAAGGGAGATGTTGTATATTTACCATGAAAATATCTTCATTTAAGGTGATACCAGTAATGGGTTTATCTTCCATAATTTCACTTTCATCTAATATAAGTGTACCATCGTGATCCCTCAAACTTTCTCCTACATAAATGGGAACATTATATTTTTTCCCTAATTCTACAGCTCTTGTTTCCATGATACCTGCTCCTAAGTTTGCCATTTCCATCATCTCCTCGTAGGATATTTTCTGGATTTTTTTAGCCTTGGGATATACTCTTGGATCGATGCTATAAATTCCATCCACATCGGTATAGATTTCACATTTTGCTCCCAAACTAGCAGCCAGGGCTACAGCACTGGTGTCCGATCCCCCTCTGCCTAAGGTAGTGATATCTCCTTTTTTATTCATTCCCTGAAATCCAGCCACAATGACTATTTTTCCACGATTTAAATGAGAGATTATTGTCTTAGGGTCGATACTTTTAATCTTACTTTTAGTGTGGTGACCTATGGTAGTTATCCCTGCCTGGGATCCAGTAAGGGATATAGATTTTTTCCCTAATGCATTTAAGGCCATGGATAACAAGGCAACAGTTTGCTGTTCTCCAGTAGCCATAAGGGTATCCAATTCCCTTATATTAGGTGTTTTAGAAATTTCTTTAGCCATCTCTATTAATTTATTGGTGGTTTTCCCCATGGCAGAGGCGACAACAACAATCTGCTCCCCCGCGTCATTTAATTTTGATATGTGGGAGGCTATTTTTTTTATTTTGTCTAAGTCAGCCAATGAACTTCCTCCATACTTTTGTACAACAATCATGTTTATTTCCTCCTAAAAAAAAACTCTTTAGTAGTGAGAACTACTAAAGAGTAAAATTACATCCAAATCAAAAATAAGATAAAAGATAAATTTATGACTTTAAATAGCACCCCATTATCTAATTATGATAACGACAGTTATATGGATTTTATCCATATCCCCAGCATAAATTCTTGCAAAATTTATACTTCGGCAACTACCCCTTTCAAAACAGATCTAAGAATGCCTTCTCCCTGTATTTATTATTTGTATTCGCAACCTCTATTTTTATTATTTTAAATAAGTATATCATTAAATATTAAAAAAAATATAATATATATAATGTATGTTTTTTATATATAAAGTATATAAAATATATAAAGTTATTCTTTATTCATGTTATAATATTTTTACATATATAATATCTATTTTTAAAAATAGAAAAAATAAGGTTAACTTTTAGTTAAGGATAAATTATTAAAAAACTATATAAATAGTTTGTTTTTAAGGAGGAAAAAATGGAAAAAATATTAGAAAAAATGAAAAAATATAGAATAAATTTACATGAAATTCCAGAATTGGGATATGTAGAAAAAAAAACACAAACTTACTTGCTCCAAGAGATAAAGAAGATGGGATATGAGCCTAATATAATTTGTAAAACTGGGATTTATATCTATTTAGATGGTGGTTCTGAGGAAACCTACGGGTTCAGAACGGATATAGATGGTTTGCCTATTTCAGAGGAAACAGGAGCTACTTATAGCTCCAAACATAAAGGATTTATGCATGCCTGCGGACATGATGGGCATATGGCTACTCTGTTGGGATTTATGGATTATTTAAGGGGGAAAAAGTTGAAGAAAAATATTCTTTTAATTTTTCAACCTGCCGAAGAAGGACCAGGGGGAGCCAAGGATATTGTAAAAAGTGGAATTCTAGAAAAATATAATGTTAAAGGAATCTTTGGGCTACACCTTTTTCCAAAGTTAGAAGAAGGGATAATCGGCTGTAGAGCAGGTGGATTTATGGCTAAGGCAGCTGAGATAAATATAGTCATCAGAGGGAAAAGCGGTCATGGAGGTCAGCCTCATTTAGGGCTAGATTCTATTCAGGTAGCAGGAAAAATATTAGAAGGATTTAATCTCATTACATCAAAATTTATAGCTCCCTTTGATCCTTGTATAATTGCTATAGGTAAAATAGAGGGGGGAACTATAAGAAATATTATTCCAGAAGTCACTCGAATGGAGGGAACTATAAGAACTTTTTCTACAGAAACCTTTAATTTTATAATAGGTAAAATAAGAGATATAGCCCATGGAATGGAACTTAGTTATGGTGTTAAAATAGAGATTGATTTGGCCGAAGGATATCCTCCCGTTGTAAATGACAAGGAATATTATAGTATTTTAGAGAGTATTGTCAATGAGGATAAAAAATTGAAGTTTAAAGAAATAGATCCAGAGATGTTAGCTGAAGATTTTGGATTTTATCAGGAAGTAACAAGGGGTCTTTTTTTCTTTGTGGGAACCCAAAATAATAAACTTGGATATGTAGAATCACTGCATAATTCCAAATTTAATTTTAATGAAAAAGTTTTGGAGAATGGACTCAGGGTATATATTGGGATTTGTAAAAAATTAGAAATTTTAGAGTAAATAAAAAAGCTGAGGTCGAGCCTCAGCTTTTTTTTACTTTCTTAGAGAAAACCAGTGAGTAATATTTTTATTTTTAGTAGGATTTCTATATTTATGAGCTTGGAATTTTTCAATATAGATAGAATCCCCTTCATTTAAAGTGTAAAGTTTATTGTTCAATTCAATTTCTAAACTACCTTCAATAATAACTCCTACTTCATCATAATTATGTCCCCAAGAAAAATCGCTATGTTGATTATTATCGGAAATGGTAATGGATATACCATTTAATGAATGGTTAACATTGGTCAATGTTTCTATAGCAATATCTCCTTGTTCAGATTCAAAGATAGTTTTTCTTTCTTCTCTTCTAGTAATTGGAGACTGTTCATTGACATCCTGTAAAACTTCCATAAGGTTAACTTCTAAAGCTGCACAAATTTGTTGAAGATTACTGATAGATGGACTATTTTGTCCTCTTTCTATATTGCTAATAAATCCAACTGACAGGCTAGTTTTACCTGAAAGATCTTTTATAGTCATTTTTTGTTCTTTTCTAAAAAATTTAATTTTTTCTCCTAAATTCAAGGTGTATTCCTCCTAAATATGAATGTTAATATATATTTTATTCGAATCTTATTATATCATAGAAACTAATATATTAAAAACTGAAGTTTTATACAGAAGATTCAAAAAACTGAATTTTTTAAAGATTAATTTAACTAAAAAGTGTTAAGAATAGTGAGTTTTTATTAAATGTGTTTAATTAAATTGTTTTTAAGTAGAAAAAAATACACTTTTATTCATAAAAGTGTATTTTTATTTGAATATAGTGAAATTTATGTTATACTGATCGGGCATGTTATACTGATCGGGCATGTTAGAGAAAATTGTTTATTGAAGCAATTAAAATATTTAGGAGGAACAAAAAGTATGGAAAGTTTAAAAGGAATAGTATTATTATTATTATTATTATTATTATTATTATTAGTATTAGTCGGATTTACAGCATTTAGTTTAAAGATGCCAAAAGGTATGAAAGCAATGGGTGCATTAGCAGGAGCAGCAACAGCTAGTTTCTTAGTAGAAGCTTTTCATTTTTATGTTGGTGGAGACTTATTTGGAATTACTATATTAAGAGATTTAGGAGCAGCATCTGGTGGAATGGGTGGAGTAGCAGCAGCAACTCTAGTGGCGTTAGCACTTGGATCTTCACCTGTATATGCAGTGTTAATCGGTTGTGCAGTATCTGGTTTTGGAATATTACCAGGATTTTTTGCAGGATACGTATTAGGATTTGTCTTACCTAAGATGGAAGAGAAAATACCTGATGGAATAGACTTAATAGCGGTTATAGTAATAGCAGCACTGTTAGCAAGATTAGTAGCTATTGGAGCAGATCCATTAGTTAATGCAACTTTAATTAACATCGGAAAAATAATTACTCAAGCAACAGCTCAAAGCCCAACTATAATGGCAATCATCTTAGGTGGAGTAATCACAGTAGTAGCAACAGCACCACTTAGCTCAATGGCACTTACAGCAATGTTAGGGTTAACAGGATTACCAATGGCAATCGGAGCTTTAGCAGTAATGGGATCATCTTTCATGAATGGAGTATTCTTCCATAAGATATTTAAAGATAAGTCAACTACTATAGCAGTAGCAGTAGAACCATTGACACAAGCTGACTTAATCTCAGCTAACCCAATTCCTGTATACTGCACAAACTTCGTAAGTGGAGCTATAGCAGGACTTATCGTAACTCATTTTGGTTTAATCAATAATGCAGCAGGAACAGCAACACCAATCGCAGGATTAATGGTTATGTATGGTTTTAATAGTCCATTAAAAGTAACTATGGCAGCATCACTATGTGCCGTGTCTGGATTAACAATAGGATATATTGGATCACTTATATTTAAAAACTTTAAGATCAAAAGTGTTGCAGAAGTTAGGGGAACAGTATAAAACTAAAAAGAATATAGTATTAAGATATAGTACAAAATAATGATAGATTTAGGGGTGCCTCCTAAACATATTTATGATTTACAGAGTGGGGAATGAACTGTATTAGTTCTTAACAACTTATAAATGTACAGTAATGTAAAATTTGTGTGGAAGAAAGTTTGTAAATTATTAAAATTATGTTATAATATAGTATAAAAAAAATTATTTTATTGAATTATTTGAGATTCAGAAAAAACTTAGGAGGAGACAGTTATGGATTCGTTAAAAGAATTGTTTAAAATAGGGAATGGACCATCTAGTTCGCACACTATGGGACCAGAAAGAGCGGCAAAGAAATTTAAGATGGAGAACCCTGATGCTGCTAGTTTTAAGGTAGAATTATATGGATCATTAGCAGCTACAGGTAAAGGGCATTTAACAGACTGGGTTATAGAAGAAACTTTTAAACCTAAAGCTACAGAGATAGTTTGGATGCCAGAATTTATTCATGAGTTTCATACAAATGGAATGAAATTTATAGCTGTAGATAAAGATGGAAATGATATTAAAAAATGGTTAGTATTCTCTGTAGGAGGAGGAACTATCGTAGAAGATGGTGAAGCTAGAAATGGATCAAATAAAGTTTATTCATTGACAACTATGGATGAAATAGTAAAGTGGTGTAAAAAAAATCAAAAAGAATTATGGGAATATGTAGTTGAGATGGAAGATTCTTCTATTTGGGCATTCTTAGAGAAAATTTGGGAAGCTATGGAAGATTCTGTAAAAACAGGTCTTTCAAAGACTGGAGTATTACCAGGGACTATTAAATATCCAAGAAAAGCTCAAATGTTTTATAGAAAAGCCAGAAGAGATGACTCGAGAAATGGCTATTTAGGAAAAATATTTGCTTATACATTGGCAGTATCGGAAGAAAATGGAGGAGGAGGAAGAGTAGTTACTGCTCCTACATGTGGTGCCGCTGGTATTATCCCAGGATTATTATATTCACTAAAAGAGGAACATAACTTGTCTATGGAAGAGACTTTAAGAGGTCTTGCAATAGCAGGATTAACTGGGAACTTAATTAAAGAAAATGCAACTATATCTGGTGCAGAAGGTGGATGTCAGGCTGAAGTAGGAGCTGGATGTGCAATGGCAGCGGCAATGGCAGCATTTATTTTAGGTGGATCTTTAGATCAAATAGAATATGCAGCAGAGATGGCATTAGAACATCACTTAGGTCTTACATGTGACCCAGTGGGAGGATATGTACAAATTCCTTGTATTGAAAGAAATGCAGCAGCAGCAGTGAGAGCATTGGATGCAGCTAACTATGCATTATTTACGGATGGTCATCATACAGTTAGTTTTGATAATGTAGTACTTACAATGAAGCAAACTGGTTTAGACATGAAGAGTGAGTATAAGGAAACATCATTAGGTGGATTAGCTAAATTTGATTTCAATGCAAAATGCTAATTAAAAAATAAATAATTAAAGATATATGAAAAAATTTAGTATACTTAAATTAAATAAGAGGCAGCTCCTATTGGACTGTCTCTTATTTTAATTTTAAATTTATTGAAAGAGTTTAAAATCTTTGGTATTATATATAATACTAAAAAAATATATTTGGGGTTGAGAAAATGAAAATAGATGTTAAAAATATAATGAAAATGAGAAGTTTTGAACTAATGGCTGAAACTTCTACTGTCGATGAATTTAACAGATTAATATTAAATTTAGAGGGAAAAAAAATAGATGAAATAGATGGAAGAGTTGAAAGATTTGATGTTAAAAATATTGGAAATTTCTATGAGGATACTGTAGAAAATTATTTAAGGGAACTATCATCTGTGAAATCTATAAAAAAAGAAAAAATATCAGAATTAGTAAAAAATATTAAGGATGGAGATCTCTCTTCTAGGGAAATTTTGATGGAAGGATCATTAAAATTAGTAGCTAAGACGGCTCGGTCTTATGGGAATAGTAAAGGCTATAGATAATTATGATCTAGATTATTCTATGGATTTTTTAGAAACCTATAATAGCTTATTTTAAGAATATGAAGGTAGAGATATATAAGTCAAAAAATAACATTATAGGTTCAGAGATGGAAGAGGTAAATGCAGAAGAGATAAAAAGAGTCTTAAATATGGATATAGAAGAGTTTGAAAATTTACAAAAAATTAATAATTATGGGTTTTTGATAAAAAAAGAAGATAGAGAGGAAGCTAAAGTGTATAGAAGTATTGTGGAGGTGGATATAGAACTAGCCAAAGTAGAAAAACTTATGTCGGTATCTAATTTGGCAAATAAATTTACAGTGATTGAGATAAAGATGTTAGATCTATACTATGGACTTAGTGGAAAGAGAAAATACTTTGAAGAAATTGGTGAAATATTAGATATGGAGCCGTCAAAGGTAAAGACAGAGATAGAAAAACTTATGATAAAATTAAAGTATAATGGAAAGAAGGAATGGATCGATGAAGATTAAGAGTTTGATAAAAAAATTAGAGAAAAAATTCTCTAAAAACATAGCTGAATCTTGGGATAATGTAGGTCTTTTAGTTGGAGATGAGGATAGAGAAATAACAAAGGTACAGATCTCGCTAGATGCTACAGAAGAAGTGATAGACCACGCCATAGAGATAGGAGCAAATTTAATTATAACCCATCATCCAATTATATTCAGTGGAATAAAAAATGTTACTTCTAAAAATTTAATAGGTAGAAAACTTTTAAAATTAATTGAGAATAAGATTGCAGTATATTCAATGCACACTAACTTGGATTCTGCCAAAAGTGGTCTAAATCAATATATATCTGAAAAATTAGGGGTAAAAACTTCTAAAATTTTAGATGAAAAAAATATGGATATGTATCTGCTATCAGTCTATATAAAGGTAGAGTTTGAAGAGAGATTA
Organism: Fusobacteriia bacterium 4572_74; assembly: GCA_002084825.1. GTDB lineage: Bacteria > Fusobacteriota > Fusobacteriia > Fusobacteriales > Fusobacteriaceae > Psychrilyobacter. The sequence goes on along the minus strand of NBMF01000012.1, from coordinate 2,744 downwards.
AAATCTAAAATAGAGGAATTTGGATTGGAGTATAATGGGTATAAAAATGTATACTATACCTCTAATTCTATGGAAAGTTTTGAAAAGATAGGGGAACAAGAAAAATCTAAGAATAAAAATAAAAAAATAAGTATTTTAGGTGAAAAAGGAAAGCTGTCTAATCTGCTGAATGAAATAAAAAAAATTCATCCTTATGATGAAGTCGGATATGAGATGATAAAAACAGAAAATAAGATTTCTTTGGGTGGATTGGGAAGGATATATAGTCTGTCCGAAGGGATAGAACTAGGTAGGTATTTAGAAGTAGTGAAAGATAAACTATCTTTAAATAATGTAAGGGTAGTAGGAGAATTAGATAAAAAAATAAAAAAAATAGCTGTAGTAAACGGTGGAGGAGCTAGTTTTTTAGGTAAATTAGAAAAAATAGGTGTTGACCTTTTTATAACAGGTGATATAAAATATCATGAAGCCTTGGATGCTAGGGAAGTTGGGATATCTATTTTTGATATCGGACACTATGAAAGTGAATATTTCTTTACCGATATAATAGAAAGATATTGTGATGATTTAGAGGTAGAGATCTATAATGATCAGCCAGTATTTAAGAGTTTATAAAATTAGGAGGACCCTATGATAAAAAGAATAGTATTTCTAATCTTTGTAGTATTTACATTTTCTTTTGGACAAGTGAATGACAGTGGTAACTATTTGACTATAAAAGAAAAGCAAGAAGTTGAAAAAAAATTATCAGAGATTGAAAAAAATGGAGATATAGTGTATTATATAAATCTTGGTAGAAAAATGGATGAGAAAAATATTGTTGAAAAAGCGATAATTTTGGACATAATTCCAGATGGAAAGAATGATATTAATGTGAAGTTGAAATTCACCCAAGATATAGATACCAGTGCTTATGAGGAAGAGATCGATAATTTGTTGATTGAAGGAGAAGAAGCAATAGTAAAAAAAGAGTATAAAAAATTTATATTAAGTGTTTTGGATGTATCAGAAAAAATTGTGGATGATATAGAAGTAGATAAACAGGAGATTCAAAAAAAAGAGGTAAAAAAAGCATTCATTGAAAATAAATATGCAGGATTATTGATTTTGATATTTATGGCTATAGCCATTTTTGTAACTTTAAGATTTATAAAGATGGGTGGAATTAGAAAAAAATAACTATTAACTATTGGTTAATAACTAGGTGTTAGAGTCAGTCGCCGCTAGAGGAATCTAGGGGAGGAACGTCCGGGCTCCACAGGGCAATGAAGGTAGCTAATGGCTGCTGAGGGAAACCTTAAGGAAAGTGCCACAGAAAATAGACCGCCTATAAACTTGCCCGTCTCGACCTTTAGGTGTGTCGCTTGAGCCTATAAGCAATTATAGGCCTAGATAAATGATTGACCAACGACAAAACCCGGCGTATCCTAACACCTATTTATATAAAATTAACCCCTCCTAAATCGGCACAGCTATAAAATTAACCCCTCCTAAATCGGCACAGCTGATTTAGGAGGGGTTTTTACATACTTTATCCTCTTTCGGCTACTCTCTCCCTATTTCCTTTATCCGATAAGGGAAAATTTTTACTTTTATTATTTATTTTGGATTCTCCTTACGAGGATCTAACATTTAAAATCAAGTTTTTAAGTAAACTTGGTTTTAATACCAGTAGAATGTAATAAAAAGGAAGAGGGCAGCAAAAAGCATTTTACTAATTTTTATGATATTATATAGGTAGAAAAAAATCTGATATAGGGAGATTTAAAAAAATGAAATATAAGATGATAGTAACAGATATGGATGATACATTATTAAACAGTGAAGGAAAGATATCGAAAGAAAATAAAAAAGCCATAATGAAAGCTCAAGAGATGGGGATAAAATTTGTTTTAGCTTCAGGAAGACCTACCTTTGCCATGAAAGCATTTGTCAAAGAATTGGGATTGGATAGATATGGGAGCTATATGCTTAGCTATAACGGAGCTATAATCACTGAGTGTGCTACAGATAAGATATGGTTAGAAGAAAAATTAACTGTAGAGGATGCCCACAAGATATACGACCTATCCAAAGAGCATGATGTTCATCTCCTTACTTATGTAAATGAAAAAATAACAGCTGAAACTACAAGTGAATATATAGATGTAGAGGTAGATCTTACAGGAATGCCCTATAGAAAGGTAGATTGCTTTAAATCAACTGTAACTGAGCCGGTAGTAAAGTGTATCATGCTTGAAAAACCAGAGTATTTAAAAGAGGTAGAGAAAAAATTAAATGAACTCCTAAAGGGAGAGTATAGTCTAGCTATATCTAAACCGTTTTTCTTGGAAATAATGAAAAAAGGGATCGATAAAGGAGCTAGTTTATTAAAATTAGCTCATAAATTGGATATAAAACCTGAAGAAATTATAAGTGTAGGAGATTCTTATAATGATATGACCATGTTAGAGGTGGTGGGGATGCCGGTAGCTGTAGAAAATGCCAAAGTAGAAGTGAAGAATATGGCAAAGTTTATTTCTACATCTCATAACAATCATGCACTAAAAACAGTGATTGAAAAATTTATAATTAGTAAAAGACTAAATATGTAATGAGATTTTAGTTGATTTAGATAGGTATACTGTTGAATCTAAAAAATGTTATTCAGATTAAATAAAAGAACGTTTAAATTCTAATTAAATTAAGAATTTGAATGTTCTTTTTGTTTTATATAAAGGATTTTTTGTTATCTTAACGTAAAA
>NBMF01000068.1 GCA_002084825.1 Fusobacteriia bacterium 4572_74 | reverse complement strand
TTCATTTCCATATGATAATTTTTTTTATCAGCCTGGGCACGTAAGGATCTTACAGCTGGTCCTTTTTTAGTATTCAACACTCTTATTTGTATAAAAGTTTTATCTATATTTCTTCCCATCTCTCCACCGAGAGCATCTATTTCTTTTACCAAATGAGATTTGGCAGGCCCTCCAATAGATGGATTACATGACATTACTCCTATATTGTCCAAAGTTATACTAAATATCGCTGTTTTCATTCCCATTCTTGCAGATGCTAAAGCGGCTTCACAACCTGCATGTCCTGCTCCCACTACTACTACATCAAATTTATGCATTATTTTCTCCTTTTTTACTTTAATTTTTCTAATTCTCTAGATGTTTTAGAATCAGTGATAACTAAAAGTGTATCGCCTTTTTCAATTACACTTGTTGCTCTAGGGCTTGAATTTAATTCTCCATCACTTTTTTTTATACCTACTATATTAATATTATACGAATCTCTTGCACCTAATTCCATCAAATTTTTACCCCAAAATGATGAAGGAGCTTTAAACTCTACCAACAAGAAATCTTTTGAAAATCTCATATGTTCCATCATATTAGGTTCCATAGCCAGCATAGCTATCTTATGTCCCATATATTCTTCTGGATATATAACCTCATCAGCACCTATTTTTTTTAATACTTTTCCATGACTCTTGGTGAGTGCCTTTGCTATAATTTTTTTAACACCCAATTCTTTTAAATTTAAGGTTGTCATTATACTTCCCTGAATATTACTCCCGATTCCTACAAATGCTATATCAAAATTACTAGCACCTATTTCCTTCAATGCATTTTCATCGGTTGCATCAAGTATCAGTGCATTGTCTATTATATTATTATTTATAGCTTCCTGGATCAATTCTTCATTTGTATCTATTGCTAGAACCTCACTATCAGCTTCATAAAGTGTCTGTGCAATACTCAATCCAAACCTCCCTAAACCTACAACTAAATAGCTTTTCATCTATATCTCAACTCCTAAATTCTCTCTAAATTAATTTATCCTATAAGTATGTTTTCTTGTGGATATTTATAAGATCTAACTTTAATTTTTTCACTGAATGCTAGCATAAACGTAAGTGGCCCAACCCTTCCTATTAACATAGTTAGAATTAGTAATATCCTTCCAAATACATTTAGATCCGCTGTTATTCCTTGTGATACTCCTACTGTAGCAAATGCCGATATCACTTCAAAGATAACTTTATCCAAAGTTAATTTACTCGTTTGTAACATAGTATCTCCTTGTATAGATCCTTGCAAAACAGCATCTGCCAGATCCTTTATAGAGGTCATTTCATTGGTCATTAATATCAAAAATACTACCACGGCAATATACAACAATGATATTATCAAGATAGCCATAGCTCTATGTAATACTCCCCAAGGAACGCGTCTATTAGATATAACAAGGTCCTTTTCATTTCTCAAAATTACCAATACATAAAACATTATTATCCCAAAAGTTGTAGTTTTTAATCCTCCACCTGTAGAACCTGGTGAAGCTCCTATAAACATTAAAATTAAGAATAAAAACAGTGTTGAAGGTCTCAAATTTTCCATTGGAACAGAGTTGAATCCAGCTGTTCTAGTAGTTACACTTTGAAAAAAAGAATTATTCAACGCATCTATTATCCCCATATTCCCAATGGTCCCTGGATTACTTCTTTCAAATATAAAAAATATTATAGTTCCACCAAAAGTTAGAAAAAAACTAATATAAAGTGCTAATTTAGAAGTTAAATTATATGTTTTTTTACCCGTTTTATAGTAGTTTATAGTAGAGTTAATAACCGCAAATCCAATTCCACCCAAGGACACCAAAATTGCAATGGTAAGGATCACTGTTGTATTACTAGAATATCTAACTATACTGTCTGAAAAAAGTGAGAATCCAGCATTACAAAATGCAGATATTGAATGAAATATCCCATATATTATGGCTTTTTTGAATGGCATAGTACTAGAAAATCCAAAAGTTAAAAAAACAGCCCCTATGATCTCTATCCCTGCAACTATTAAAACTATTCGTTTTAAAAACTTTATTATTCCCCCAATCGTATAAGAATTGAGATCCTCCTTCAATATTTTTCTCTCTTGGTAGGTTATCTGTTTCCCTATCAAGGTAAATACCAATGTTGAAAAAGTCATTATCCCAAGCCCACCTAATTGAATCAATATCAATATTATCGTTTTTCCAAAGGGACTAAATACCATACTTACGTTAACCAATGTAAGACCTGTCACTGAAACTGCAGACGTTGCTGTAAATAATGCCGTTAAAACACTTATATTCTGTCCTTTTTTTACTGCAATTGGCAGTGATAAAAAAAATGTGCCTATAAGTATTATAACTATGAATGACATCACTAAAATCTTAGATGGTAGTATCCTTCTAAAAGATATTTTTTTCATTTTTTCCTCCTAACTATTTGTTCTAAACCTATTATTCTTTTATTTATGTTTTTTGACTCTAACTTAATTATTATACCTAATTTTTCCTTTCCTTTCAAGAAATACTATTATTTAAGGTAACTTTTTAATCGCAAAAAAAAGAATCCCTTTAAAAGAGATCCTTTAGGTAATTATTTGATATAATTATTTTTTATCTTTTTGCAACATTTTCACTTATCTTTACTATTACTTCAACAGCTCTTTCCATAGATGATACAGGTATATATTCATATTGTCCGTGAAAATTATGTCCCCCTGTAAATACATTAGGGCACGGCAGACCCATATAAGATAATCTGGCTCCATCTGTTCCACCTCTAACAGGTTTTACAACAGGTTCTATTCCCAATTCGATCATAGAATCACGGGCTATATCAAAGACTTCCATCTTCTCCTCTATTTTTTCTCTCATATTATAATAACTGTCTCTAAGTTCTAATTCAATAACATTATTATATTTTTTATTCAACAGTTCTACAGCTTGATATATAAATTCTTTCTTCTCCATAAATTTTTCCATATGGTGATCTCTGATAATATAATTTAACTTTGCATTAGATATATCTCCACTCATCTCAGATAACATATAAAATCCTTCGTATCCTTCGGTAAATTCAGGCCGCTGATTTACTGGTAATAAATTATGTAACTCTATTCCTATTTGAAGAGCATTAACCAATTGATCTTTTGCTGTTCCTGGATGCACACTTCTACCTGTTATTTTTATCCTAGCACTTGCAGCATTGAAGTTTTCATATTCTACCTCGCCTAATCTTCCACCGTCGATAGTATAAGCAAATTCAGCTCCAAATTTTTCTACATCAAATAGATCAGCTCCTCTTCCTATCTCCTCATCAGGTGTGAATCCTATTCTTATCTTTCCATGTTTTATCTCTGGATGCCCTATCAAATATTCCATAGCTGTTAATATTTCAGCAATACCAGCCTTATCGTCTGCTCCTAAAAGGGTAGTTCCGTCAGTTGTAATAAGAGTCTCACCTATATATGAATTTAATTCCTCAAAATCATTAGGAGATAGAACTATGTTTTTTTCTTCATTTAATACTATATCTCCACCGTTATAATCTACAAATTTAGGTTTTATATCTTTTCCTGAAAATGCAGGTGCAGTATCCATATGTGCTACAAATCCAAAAGTTGGAATATCTTTATCAGTATTACTAGGCAGAGTTGCCATTAAATATCCATTTTCATCCAATGTCACCTCTTCTAATCCCATCTCAACCATTTCATCTTTTAAAAAAACAGCTAATTTAAGTTGTTTTTTTGTACTTGGACATGTTGTTGAATTTTCATCAGATTCTGTATCAAACTTCACATAATTTAAAAATCTTTCTACTAATTTTGACATTTTTATATCCTCCAATTTTTATTTTTTCTATAATTTAAATATAGCTACTATAAAATATACCACATTTATATAAAATTTATACTTAGATTGTTAAAATTAAAATTTACCCCTTTCTTCAAAAAAAATATTTACTTCTACATTTAGAGAATTATCAAATATAAGATGAAATATACTGGTACTGTCATTGGTAATTAAACAAAGATTGCATTTTATAGGTCAATAAAGTTTCAGGCATTGCAACTTTTAAAGTACCTGTAAGTTCATTAATTCCTTTATTATAATTTTCTAATTGTTCAATAGATTTAAATATATTATCTATTAATGGAATTATATCTTTCCCTGCTTGGGTAATAGTCATTTTTCTGCCTATTTTTTCAAATAATTTAACTGATAATTCTTGTTCTAGTTGCTGCATTTGAAATGTAATAGTTGATTGTGCATAATTCAATTGTTGGGCAGCATTAAGAAAACTACCAGTTTCTGATATTACTTTTAATGTTTGTAAATCCATAATTCCTCCATGATTCGATAAAATTGAATATAAACTTCGAAATATTCGATTTTGTCGATATAACTTTTTATGGTATAAAAATGATAGAGATAGATAATGTCAAGTTAATATTATATATTCATAAAATATCAGATTAGTTTAAATTATTAAAAGTAAAATATAGGAGGAAAATGTATGATAAGTGTATTTAAAAACAAAGAAGATTGTTGCGGTTGTACAGCCTGCTACTCTGTGTGTCCTACAAAAGCAATTAGTATGAAAGGAGACGAAGAAGGATTTCTATATCCAGAAATAGATTCTTCTCTGTGCATAGATTGTCAGTTATGCAAAAAGGTATGTCCTATAATTAACAATAAAAAATTAAAAAATTAAAGAAATGATGATTTTTATTTGGCAAAACATAAGAGTGAGGATGTTCTAAGAAATTCTAAGTCTGGAGGAGCTTTCACAGCAATTTCTGATATTTTTTTAAAAGAAAATGGGATTATTTGCGGTGTGGATTTTGACGATAAGTTTTGTGTAGTACATAAGATGTCAAACACAGAGGAAGGGAGAGATCGTTTTCTTTTTTCAACTACAGAAATGGATGAGCTACAGATGGATGAAAGATTCTATAAGTTATTTTTTGGTCTCTCTACAATAAGTCGTCCGTCTTGCTCAGTAT
>NBMF01000011.1 GCA_002084825.1 Fusobacteriia bacterium 4572_74 | reverse complement strand
CTCTAATATTCCATCCAATTTTTCCTCAGATACCACAGAAATTTCCTCTTTAAACCCGGCGTGATGAAGCTGGATAAGGGCAGGAGTCTTATGTTTCCTGCAGACATCTGCTATTTTTGTCAACCCGGGTATAAAGGTATCATCCCATATACCAATCTGATTCTCCCTCAGCTTACCATCTTCGGTCACACAGGCAGCCTCTAGAATTATCATCCCAACTCCTTCCAGAGCTATTTTCTCATACCAGTCCACCAATCCATCGGTAACATGTCCATCCTTACCTATAAGGCTGAATCTTACCATAGGAGGTAAAACAACCCTGTTTTTCAGGCTTATTCCTTTTATTTTAAATTCTTTAAATAAATTTACTTTTTCTTTCTTTTCCACTTTTTCTCCTCTAATCAAAACATTCTTTAAACTATTAACTAAATTTTTTTAACGCAGACTAATCAACGAAACTAAAAAAGATAAATTCAAAACCTTTTCTTCAGTCAGTAGAGTAAGAGCAGGTGCTCTTTTAGAGTCACCTGACAATCCTCATCAAACCGTACGTGAGGTTTTCCCTCATTCCCTCATACGGCTTTCCCTTTAAATTTCTTCTCAAGCATTCACTAGTATCAGTAGTTTGTCGGTTCTATTAGTCCATATTTAGAAACTAATATTTTATACGCCCCTTTGCGATAGAGCCCCCCTTAAAATAACAGACTTCACTTAATCCGAGTAGTTGGTCAACTGCAAATAGTTTAACGAGGCTCGCTCTGTTCACTTCCGTTACAGCTTACTTACTGACGCAGGGAGCTTCAACATATTCATCACTAAATATGTTGTCCTATTGTCTTCTAATTGAATGGTAAATTACTTAGGTTGGACTTTCACCAACTAACATATAAAAGTTTAGCTTGACGCTCCGAATTACACGAAAGATATACAAATTTTTAAACATTCTACTGCTACAACACAGGAGTTTTTTTCTGTTGCAGATTGTACAGATTACACAAATTAAAAAACTATCAACACAGAGTCGCACACCATTGGATTTTTTAACGTGACTATTATCACGCTTGTTTTGGATGACTAGATGATATTATAGAGTATAAATTCGAGGAGAACTGATAACTAAAAAAAAAGGAGTGATTTATTATGAATGTAATCAATTTAAAAGAATTAATAGGATTTTCAAGAGCAAAAAAAGGAGTAGCTAAAAAAATACCGTCAGAACTTTCTGTCCTTGTTATAAAACTTATGGCTTAAAGAGCTTTATAAGATTTTTCAGATAACTCTTATTGTGTGGTCTATGGGGGCAATTTTTTGTTTTTAATTTATACGGGAGGTAATATTTTGAAAAAATTGAAAAAATCTCTATTGATGTATGTAGGGATAAACATATTATTTATAATAATTGGATCTACTGTTTTTGCTCGAGAGGAAGTTTCTAAAAACAGTATGAATCTCAAGCAGTTCATAGGGGAGGCTCTGAAAAATAATCATGATTTAAGATCTAGAAAAAAAGAGATACAGATAAAAGAAAAAGATCTAGATATAGCCAAGGGAGAAAGATTAGGAAAACTAGGGCTCAATATGTCATATAAAAATTATGATAAAGACATCGCAGTAGGAAACACTGTAAATGGGGATTATATAAAAGATGACGAAGAATATTCAGGTGTAATTAGCATGGAAATCCCATTATATAAAGGTGGAAGCCTTAGGATGAATCAAAAAGCAACCTTTGAAGCACTCGAATCTGAAAAATTAAATTTTAGCTGGGAAGAAGATAAACTTATATATGATGTAGCTCAGACATATTATCAAATACTTGAAATTGAAAAATTAATAATAGCAAATAATGAACATCTCAATGAATTAGTCGAACAAAAAAGAATAGTAGAAGAATATATTCATGTAGGAAAAGCCATAAAAATAGATGGAATAAAAGAAGAAGTAGAAATACTTACAACCGAACAAGAAATAGAGTTTATTAAAAGTGACTTAAAGAGTAGTTATTTGCTTCTTTTTCATCTAGCAGGTATGCCCGCTGAAAGTGCTGTAACTGTTAGTGAGATAAATAAAGAAAAATTTGAAGACTATAACCTTGAAAATATTTTATCTAAGGCCTTCACTAATCGTAAAGATTACCTAAGTTTGAAAAGAGAAAAATCTCAGATGAAATATATGATAGAGGTATATAAAGGTAGTATGAAACCTGAGATAGATTTCGTTGCAAATTATACTATAGAAGGAGACAGTAATCTAGATACATATAATGACTGGAATGCAGGAGTTCAGTTTAAATATTATTTATTTCAAGGGGGAACAGCCCGATCTAAAGTAAAACAGGCTCATATAAAAGAGGATATAGTAGAGGAAAAGATTGAAGAACTTAGGTCGCGTATAAATTTAGAAGTTCGTGGTGCATACTTTGATATGACTGCCGCTCTAATAAATATAAAAAGAGCTGAAAAAAATATAGGTTACGCCGAAGAAAATCTGAGAATAGAAAAAATAAAATATGAAGCTAAAAAAAATAGAATTATAGATATTATAGATGCTCAAAATCTTCTTTTGGATGTAAAAACAGATTATTATAAGGCTATTTACCAGTATAAAATGTCAGAGGTTAAGATGAAAAAAGCCTCTGGGGATATAGAGTATATTTTAAAGGGGGATTTAATATGAAAAAAAGTAAGGGAAAATTATTTCTTATTTTACCGATACTAATGATTACAATGGTCAGCACAACCATAATAAGGAAAATAAAAAATACTCCTCCTAAAATTTCCAGTGAAAAATTAAATCAAAGGGTTCCTATAGAGGTCTTTGAAGTGAAAAAAAAAACTTTGATCAAAAGTTTAGATTATACAGGTCTTGTAAAACTTGATAAAGAAATTATAGTTTCTCCTAGAGTAAAGGGCTTAATAAGTAAAATATATGTAGATGAAGGTGACAGGGTGAAAAAAGGAGATCTCCTTGTAACCCTCGACCCAGAAGATTATCAAATAAAATTTAATATATCACAAAATGAAAAAAAGGATGCAGAAATAAAAGTTGAACAGGCAAAACTTAACCTTGAAGATACCAAAAATAAAATTAAAATATCATCTTTGAATCTAAAAAATTTAATTGTCAAAAAAAAAGAACTACACTATAAAGACCTTGAAGAAAAATCAACTTTTGAGACTCAAAAAGCAAATTATTATAGAGATAAGACTCTTTGGCAGGTCGAGACACAGGAAGAAAGTATAAATATCGATGTAGAAAGATCAAAACTTGAATTGGATCAATCAAAACTCCAGAATAAACTTGCTCAAAAAAATCTGAACCAGGTACAGACGTATCTTAAAACAGCTTTAAATAACCTTAATAATTCAAAGAACCAATTGGAATACACAAAAATAAAAGCCAAAGAAGACGGGATTATACTGAATATATTTTCTGAATCTGGGGAGGTAGCTTCATTGGGACAGAAACTTGTTAAACTTGGAGTCGATGATATTGTAAAAATAACTTTAGGTGTTGGAAACAAAGATCTTCCCTACATAGTAGAGGGAATGGGAACTAAAATTTCGATAGATTCTATTCCAGGAGAAGTGTATAAAGGTAAAATCAATAAAATAATGCCATCTGTAAGTGATTCAGGGCTTACCCTTATAGAGGTAAACCTAGATAATAACAAACATTTTTTCACGGAAGATATGTTTGCTAGAATAAAACTTGTCGTCGATAAGGCTGAGAGAGTTTTGGTAGTCCCTAAAGAATTTATTAATATCAATAATAATAATAATAAATATCTATATGTTGTAAAAAATGAAACAGTTTTAAAAACCATTGTTAAAACAGGAATAGAATCCGATGCTATGATTGAAATTAGTTCTGGTATAAATGAAAATGATCTCGTAGCTTCTGGCAATCTAAGTCATCTCAAAGATGGCAATAAAGTCTTGATTTGGAATAATATTTGGAACGATATTAAAGGAGGAGAGGGAAATGACATTAACTGATCTTTCAGTAAAACATCTCTATACAACTTTCGCCATTACTGCCGCAATTATTCTTTTAGGAGTAAGTTCTTTTTTTTCAATGAAAACAGAGCTTAACCCAAATATAGATCCAGTGGTAGTAAGTATATTTACAACCTATCAAGGGGTGTCGGCCTCAGATATAGGTTCACTTATAAATGAACCTTTAGAAGAAAAACTAGGAATTGTAGAAGGAGTTAAGAAGATAACCTCAAAAGCTATGGAAGGTAAATCAATAGTTACTGCTGAATTTGACTATGATAAAGATCTAGATGTGGCTGCTGTAGAAGTACAAAATGTTGTCAATCTGGTGAGAAATCAACTCCCTTCAGATATAGATGAACCTCAAATCAAAAAAATAAGTTCAGAGGATAAACCTATACTAACAATTGCAGTAAGTGGATCCTTCCCTTTAGAGGAAATAAGAACTCTTGCCGACAACGAGATAAGTGACAGACTACAATTGGTAAAAGGTGTCGCTTCTGTAGATGTTTTTGGTGGGAAAAAACGTGAAGTAGAAATAAGTATAGACAAAGATAAACTCGCAGCATTTAATATGTCTATGTCTGATGTAGTTTCAAAAGTTAATGGTGAAAATGTAGTTATTCCAGGAGGAAAGACCACAAGATCAAACAGTGAATTATTGATAAGAACTCCGGCTCAATATGATTCTCTACAACCACTAGAAAAAATAGTTATAGGTGGGTCTTCAGAAGGACTTATATATCTCGATGACGTAGCCGAAATCAAAGATTATTATGAGGATCAGAGAGGTTCCTTTTATACCATGGGTAAAAAAGAAGGGGTAGCTGTCAATATAATAAAACAGCGTGATGCCAATACCATCGAAGTAGTAAAAAAAGTAAAAACTACATTAAAATATTTAAAAAAACAATATCCCGAGGTTAATTTTGTCATTGTCGATGATCAATCAACCTTGATAGAACTTGTTGTAAATAACCTGGCCCTAAGTATATTCCAAGGGATAATTTTGACTATTTTTGTTATTTTTCTTTTTTTAAACAAGTGGCGAAATACTCTAGCAGTATGTATATCAATCCCTATTACTTTTGTTTTTATCCTGACTCTTATGAAATTTTCAGGACTAACTTTAAATTCCACAACTATGGCTGCTCTTCTCCTATCTATAGGAATGTTAGTAGATGATTCTATTTTGGTTATAGAAAATATTACCAGACACTATGAAGAGTTAGGAAAATCATCCTTAAAAGCTGCCATAGAAGGAGCAAATGAAGTTGGTTTATCAAATTTCAGTGGATCTCTTACCTCTATGATTGTAGTTTTCCCAGTAATGTTTGCAGGTGGATTTGTTGAAAAACTATTTAGACCAATATCTATGACACTTTTTTTTGCATGGACTGGGTCTTTGATAGCATCTCTAACCATTATACCTATTGTGATGTCTTTAATTTTAAAATCTAATATCAGAAAAAAAGAGTTTAAAATATTAAAGGGGATAAACTGGATAGGGAAAACTTTTATTAAATTTTTAGAAAATTCCAGAGATAGATATCTCAGATATCTCAAAATAGCTTTAGAACATAGAGCTGTTGTGATTGCTTTGGGGATAGGACTACTTATAATATCATTAAATATGATTCCACTTATAGGAATGGAAATGGTTCCTGTAATGGACAGTGGACAAATATATATATCCATGGAAGCAGAGCCAGGTTCTTCCCTGAAAAAAACAGCATGGATAACAAAACAGGTAGAAAAAAATCTTGATAATATCAGTGAGATAGAAATATATTCTAGCCAAATTGGAACTGATACTGGAAGTAACACTTCAAGTATTACAGGAGCAAATGGTGTCCAACAATCATATATTTCTGTAATCTTGAGTAACAGAAATAAAAGAAAAAGATCCATATGGGATATAGAAGAAGAGATAAGAAGAAATATAAATAAAATCCCTGGATTAAGATCCTTTGTAGTCCGAGAATTAGGTTCTACAGCTATATCCACAACAAAGGCTCCTCTGGTAATAAAACTTTCAGGAAAAAATTCTAAAGTCTTGGAATACATGGCAAAAGGAAAATATAACCACATCTTGGACAATTGAAAATCCTGAACTACATCTAGAGATGGATCGGATAAAAATTGCCAGTTCAGGTCTTTCTACTGAGGAAGTTGCTAGACAAGTTGTAGCAGCAGTAGAGGGGACAGAATTATCAAAAGATATGAAAGTTTCCAACAAAAAAGATGTAGCCATAAATATACGATATAAACAAGATAGTAGAATTACCTTTGAAAATATTGAAGATATACAGATAGTCAATAGTAATGGGAACAGATTCCCATTACGTGAATTTGCAGTTGTAAAGATGGCAAAGGGACCAAACCTTGTAACAAGGGAAAATCTGACAAATGTTTTAGAAATTTTAGGTTATACAAGAGGTAGAGCATTTAATAAAGTTACTGGAGATATTGGTGAAATCTTAAAAAATTATCAAACTCCTCAAGGTTATTCAGTTATCCTATCTGGAGAAAAAGACGATATGAAAGAATCCTTAGGAAAATTATTGATAGGTTTAACAATAGCTATAGTTTTTGTCTATCTAATCTTAGTTTCTCAATTCAGATCATTTTTGCATCCATTCACCATAATGCTTGCAATACCTTTAGAAATTATAGGAGTTGTAATAGGATTACTCATAGGAGGAAAATATCTTTCTATGCCCACCATGTTGGGAATAATTCTCCTCACTGGAATTGTAGTCAATGACTCTATTCATCTTCTTGATTTTGCCATAGAAGAAAAGAAAAAAGGAAAAGGTGCTAAAGAATCAATTTTAGAAGCAGCACACCTTCGTTATAGAGCAATAATAATGACAACAGTTTCTACAATAGCAGGAATGCTTCCTCTAGCTTTAGAACTAGCAGTAGGTGCAGAAAAATATTCTTCCCTTGCTATTGCTGTTATAGGTGGGCTTATTTCATCAACACTCCTCCTTTTATTCATTGTCCCCGTTGTATATACACTCTTTGAAGATATAAAAGATAAAAAAAAGGTAAAGAAAAAAATTGAAATTACCATATAGATTATTTGATTAAGATAACCTTTTAAAAAAGGTTATCTTTTTTACTCTATGTGATTTTTTTTATAAAAAAATCAGATAAAATTCATTATATTATGATATAGTTTGAGATATAAATTTAAAATAAAAAATAAGTAGAGTTTTAGTTTTAATCTTTAAAGGTTAAACTTAAATTATTTAAGGAGAAATTTTATGATTAGGGGGGTACTTATTTTTAATGAAGATAAATATCCAGCTTATTTTATTGCTCAAGAGAAATCTACTATTTTGGAGATATCCAAGGAAGTTATTTTTCAATTATTTACCAATAAAGAGTTTCTACTTTTTTTTCTTAAGGAGATGAGCCAAAAAATAGTCAGCCTCTCGGATATTATAGAGGTACTCGCACATACTTCTATAAAATCAAGAGTTGCAAGATATCTTTTTAAGGAGATGGAAATACAAGGAAGCAACACAATAAAGATAGTAAAAAGTAAAACTTTTATAGCTAAAGAGTTGGGAAGTGTAAGAGAAGTTGTCTCTCGAGTTTTTAAAAGTCTTGAAAATCAAGGTATAATAAGGACTGGGGCAACTATGCAAATTGAGATATTAGACATTCCTTCCCTTGAAAAAGAGTTTATGAAATAATATATGTGATAAGAAAAGGCATATAAAATGAGGAGTAATAATTCTTTAATTATTGCTTCTCGTTTTTAATATATTAGAACTTTATTTTTTGTATGTCAATAGCAGAGCCTAAAATTAGTCTCTTTAAAAGGTATATTTTAGATTCTCACTTAATTTAATCTTTCTTCAAAAAATATTTATAATTAGGAATAAATTATACCCCTATAATCGAAATACGACAAATTATTCTCGCTGATGTATCAATTCTTTTTTTAAAACTGAATGAAGTGATTCAATACAAGTATTTTCCTTTTTTATTATTTTAGAGAAAGATTAATTTATGAAACATAAATAAAATTATAATAATTTGAATTATAATAATTTATATTATATAATTGATCGAGGTGTTTAATATGAAATTTATAAATAGAAAAAATGAAATGAAAACTTTGGAAAAAGAATTTACAAGAGAATATAGTTTTACAGTGATCTATGGGAGAAGAAGAACAGGGAAAACAACCCTGATTAAAGAATTTATAAAAACTAAAGAATCATTTTACTTTTTTGCTGATAAGCAAAATGAAATGATACAGATAGAAAGATTTAAAAAACAACTGGCAATTTATTTTAATGATGACTTATTGGATAAGATAGAAATAAAGAACTGGGATACTTTATTTAGTTATTTAATATCAAAACTACCTAAGGATGAGAAATTTGTCCTAATAATAGATGAATTTCAATATCTCTGTATGGTAAATAAAAACTTTTCTTCAATATTTCAGAGGATATACGATGAAAAATTAAAGGACAGCAATATAATGCTGATCTTGTGTGGATCATTGATATCTATGATGTATTCAGAGGTTCTAGCTTATGACAGTCCTCTATATGGAAGGAGAACTGCCCAGATAAGATTGAAACCAATTAAGTTTGATTATTACAATGAGTTTTTTACAGATAAATCCCATAAGGAGTTGATTGAATTTTATTCGATTACCGGAGGGATACCGAAATATATTCAGGAATTTAATAAAAATAGATCCCCTATATGGAATATAGAGAATAACATCTTTGATAATAATAATTTTCTTTATTCGGAACCTAAATTTTTACTGCAAGAGGAAATAAATGATCTTTCCAGATATTTTTCTATAATTCAGTCTATAGCCAACGGTGATACAAAAATGGCAGCCATAGCAACTAGATTGGGGCTCAATTCTAGCAGCCTGAGTCCCTATCTGTCAAAATTGATAGATCTAGATATACTGGAAAGGGAAGTGCCTGTAACTGAAAATATAGATAACAGTAAGAAAAGTCTCTATTATATAAAAGATAATTATTTAGCATTTTGGTTTAATTATGTATACCCTTACCAGAGTTATCTGGAGATAGAAAACCTGAAATATCCCCTAGAAAAAATATCTTCAACCTTTGATCTATGGGTTTCTAAAGCATATGAAAGGTTATGCCTGGAAAGTCTCATAACTCATGAAGAGATAGGTTTCCCCATAAGCAAGGTGGGGAGATGGTGGAGTAAGAATGAAGAGATAGATGTAGTGGGATTGGGAAAGAAAGAAATTATCTTCGGGGAGTGCAAATGGTCTAAAAAACATGTGGGATTAAGTGTATTATTTGCACTGAAAGAAAAAGCAAAAAAAATTAAATGGAAAAATACCAGCAGGGAAGAATATTTTATATTATTTTCTAAATCTGGCTTCAGCTCTGATTTAATAAAAGCAGCTAAGAAAGACTCCAGAATTATATTGAGTAAGTTTTAGTATATAGTTTAGAGGAATATAAAAAGGTGGGTTGTTTTAAACTATGACCTGTGAATTAGATACTAGAAAAAATGTTTAATTTGCAGGTTATATATATAATTAAATGTATTAAATGTATTAAATCAAAAAAATTCATCACAAAGAAAGGAGATAAAGAGGTGCACAAAGAAATCTTTTTCTAGGTTAGAATCTTATTTTTCTTTTCTTGGTTTCTGAGTGAAATAGCAATAGGTAAGATTTTGAGGTTATCTCCGTCTTTTCCCCTGCTCCACACCGTGCGTGAGACTTTCACCAACTAGCATATAAAAGTTTAGCTTGACGCTCCGAATTACTCTAATTAAAGTTTTACTAAACTTTTAATACTACATATTCTCTCCTAATTTAGAATAGAAGGGAAAGTGAGGCCTAATTAAATCTCAATTATCTCACCCGGATTTAATAATTTATATCCAGGTATATTTTCTATTTCCTCAGAAAATTTTTCTGATTTTAAATATTCAATAAATTTCAAAACTCTTTTATCCTCTAGACTATCCTTTAAAATTGCAAAATCATAATCTTCATAATCTACAAGGATAAAATCAAGATCTAATATATCTGCTGCAGATTTAACTCCTAAAGTCAGTTTTTTGGATTTCCTTTGGGTATTATCAGCCCCTGTTCCCTTTTTATCCCCTTTATTAAAACCACATCTCCAGAGGGAAAATATTTATTTAAAACATCTATATTGTAGTCCCCACTTTTACTATCTAATATATGGATAGGGGCTATGGTGGTTTCATTTTTCTTTAATGCCAGTACCCCACCAAAACTTCCAACATGAGATAATGAAAGTTTTATACTATCAGAAATTCTATCCATTATAGGATCATTACTTCCAATTACTACTATAGATTTTTTTATAGTCGATAAAGATTTTAATAATTCTATTTCCACCTCTTCTCCTATATCATGTCCCTCGTTATTTTTAGATATCACTAGGATTCCATCAGCTTTCACAAGACTCATACTTGCTCCCGCTCCTCTATCTAGAGGCGTAGCGACTAATTCACCTCCTACATAACCTAAAGTCATACGAATAAACTCCTTATGTTTCAACGAAGAATATACTCGTTTTGATAACCTTGCCTTAACTATATTTTCTTTTTCATCCTCTTTACATAGCATCTTTTCAAGGAGTGATTTCACAAATTGCTGGTAGACAAAATATGCTGATACTGGATATCCTGGTATTCCTATCACAGGTTTCCCCTTAATAAATCCCAAAATAGTTGGTTTTCCTGGTTTTATAGCTATACCGTGGATTATAACTTCTCCTAATTCTTCTATCAAAGATTTGGTATAATCATGGGTTCCTGCTGATGATCCTGCATTAATAATTACCACATCATTTTTCTTTACTGCATCTAATATATTTTTCTTCAATAATTCCTTTTCATCTCGAATAGGTGAATATCTATGTGGCTCTCCTCCTGATACAGTAATCATAGCCTCAAACATCCTAGAGTTAGAATCTATGATATCTCCTACTTTTAAGTTTTTATAATCTTCTACAATCTCACTCCCTGTTGGAATAATTGCAACTTTTGGTTTTTTTATCACCTCTATCTCAAATATCCCTCCAGCAAATAAAGCCCCTATATCCTCTGGCCTAATCTCATGAAATGACGGTAAGATCATATCATTTTTTATAATATCTTCACCGACATTTCTTATATGTTGATAGGGATATGCTGATTTTATTATCCTCACATCTCCATTTTGCATTTCCACTACTTCTTCGATCATAATAACAGCATCAAATTTAGTTTTGATAGGATTCCCTGTATTTACATAAATAAAATCTTTCTCTTTTTTTAAGATTATAGGATTGGTTTCACTCGCCATCTCTGTATCTTTAGATTTTACTAAGATTCCATCCATAGCCGAAGCATTGAAATTAAGAGATGATACATTGGCAAAAACAGATGATGATGTTATTCTTCCCAAAGATTTCTCCGTTGAAATGATCTCTTTTTTACTATATTTTTCTATCCTGTTAAAAAACAGTGGTTTAGTTTCTTCTAAGCTGATATTATCTATAAATGTATTTCTCAAATTTCTACCTCCTAAAATCTATATACCCTTACCCGGCTTCCCTTATCTAACCCCTCTATATTACTCTCTAATATTATATATCCGTTAGATTTAGTCATAAGAGTGGTCATCCCTGATTTTCCAAAGATAGGATTAATAATTATCTCATTATTTTCAATAGTTTTAGCAATCATCTGATATGTCGTTCGTCCAGGTGTAGAATGAAGATTGTGAGATAAAATTCCATAATAATAATCATCCTTATCCTCACAAAAATATAAGTTTTCAATAAGTTTTTTTACAACAATATTAAAAACAACCATCGATGAGATCGGATGTCCAGGCAGACCAAAAATAAGTTTATTGTTAGATTTTCCAATAATAGTAGGTTTCCCTGGTTTTATAGATATTCCATGAATAAAGACCTCTCCTCCATCCAATGTGGAGATTACCTTGCTAGTATAGTCATAGTTACCGGCAGAACTTCCACCTGATATGAGTACTATATCTGAATTTTCAGTTGATTTTTTTACCTCTTCCAATATAGCTTCAAAATTATCTTTAACTATTTTTTTTTCTATAACAACTCCAAATTTCTGGATAGCTAGAGATAGGGTGTAGGAGTTTATATCTCTAATTTTCCCCATCTTATACTCTTCATCCTCACCTATAATTTCATTTCCTGTAGAGATTATAGAAAATCTGAATTTTTTAAATACAGGTAGTTCATATATCCCTAAAGATGCCAAAACTCCTACATTTTCTGGAGTTATAGTCGATCCTTTTTTTAAAATAATATCATCTGCTTTTACATCTTCTCCCATAAGCATTATATTTTCAAAATTACTTACTGGTTTATGCACGAGTAAAGTATCTTCTAATATTTCACAGTACTCTACCATGATCATAGAGTCAGCACCTATCGGAATCATAGCACCTGTCGGGACATATATAGCTTCCCCACTTTCCAATTTTTTAGAAGTATCTTCCCCTATCAAAACTTCACCTTTTATGGTGAAAAATGCAGGAATTCCCTGTGAAGCTCCCAAAGACTCCTTGGATTTTATAGCATACCCATCCACTATGGATCTATTAAATTCAGGGACATTTAGACTAGCTGTAACGTTTTCACACAGTATCCTACCCAGTGAATCCTCTAATTTACAGATTTCTTTTTCCCCTTTAAGAGATGGCATTTTTTTTAAAATTAATTCCTCTATCTCATCTATATCAGTTACTTTTAAAAAATTCATATTTTAACTCCCCTTTTATTCCATTCCTAATTTCTCCAAAATTATTTTTTCTCCCTTTAAATTTTCAAAAAAATTATAATCATGAGTTACAATAATTATTGTATTACCTTGATCATTATATTTTTTCAAAATATTTATAAGTTCGAGTTTAGCTAATATATATATATATTTGCCGTAGGTTCATCTAACATCAGTAATTTAGGAGAAAATGAAAGTGCTCTTACAATTGCAACTTTTTGAGTTTCCCCACTTGAGAGTTTGGAAGCCTCTTTATTTTTTAAGGTATTTAAATTAAATATATCCAAAAGAGTGGTCATACTCTCTTCTATATTCTCTCTTTTCCTGATTTTCAAGGGGTATACAATATTTTTATAAACATCCCCTTTTAGCATGTATGGGTTTGCGTCTACCAATGAAATCTCATCTACTGCAAAAGAATCATCTATTCCACCCTGATAGTTTTTATCTATCCTCGCTAAAATATTTAATAAGGTAGATTTCCCCGCTCCATTTTCTCCAATTAAATAACTAATTTCACTATTTCTAAAAGTTAGTTCCAAAATATTTAAAATTTTTTTCCTGTTAAAATTTTTTTAAATTTCTAATCTTAATATCCTTTATCATAACTAATCATTCACCTCTATCTTATGAACATATATGAAATTATTAATTTAAATGCCTCTATAAATCCATTTAATATATAATCCATATTTCCTCCCTCTACTTTCTGGCACAGTCTCCTGTTTTTTTTAATAAAATTTCTAACCCATGATGTATTGGTTCTAACATATATTCTAATATTTCCCTTACTGCCTTAGGGCTTCCAGGAAGATTAATTATTAGCGTATTCTTTCTAATCCCTGCAACACCCCTGGATAGCATCCCACGATTAGTTATCTTCATACTAAATGCTCTCATCGCCTCCGGTATCCCAGGTGTCAACCTTTCTATAACTTTTAGAGTTGCTTCTGGTGTCACATCCCTGGGAGAAAATCCTGTCCCACCTGTAGTTAAAATTAAATCTATATCTCCTCTTTCTACGACTTCTAACAATTTCCTCTCAATAAGGTTTTCTTCATCTGGAATGAGATCAGTTACAACAACTTCATATCCAAAATTTTCTACACACTCTATCATCACTTTTGTACTCAGGTCTTCCCTTTCTCCTTTAGATCCTTTATCACTCATACAAACTATTCCAACTCTCATAACTTCACCTCTTATTGTAAATGATAACACATTCTGTTTTTCTTATATTAAGCATATTATACCTCATTTTTATATAAATCAAGTTTTTTACTAATTTGCGTAATTAAATATGACATGAAACCCTATAAATGTTAAAAAAAGAAAAATATTGACACAAAAATAATCATTTTATTTTTCTCCGTTCCATTCAGAGTGAAAATTTTCCAAAAATTCTTCCATTACCCTGTGTCTATTTTGGGCTTTTTCATATCCCGTTTTAGTATTCATCCTATCTTTTAACAGGAGAAGTTTTTCATAGAAATGACTGATTGTATCTTCCTTATTTTTTAGACTGTGTTTAGAATCTGGGTCATACATAACTCTTTTTTTATATCCACCATATGCAAAAGTTCTGCCTATCCCTATGGCTCCTATAGCATCTAGCCTATCTGCATCTTGCACTATCTCACCCTCGATAGTTTCCATCTTATGTTTATTTTTTCCACCTTTAAACGATATATTATTAGCTATATAAACTACATGATCTATTGTTTCATTTTCTACTCCTAATTCGAGCAAAAAATCACTTATGATATTTTTCCTATCCTGATCACTATATCCAAATTTATGGTCTGCTATATCGTGTAGGAGAGCCCCTAGTTCTACCACAAAGATATTTATATTGATCTCGTCTTTTAAAAGATCAAGTTTCTTTTCTTGCTTAGCTATATCCAGTGCATTGTTGTAAACTCTTACAATATGCCACCAATCATGCCCTGATCCTTCACCTTCTAATTTTTTCTTTACAAATTCTTTAGTTTTTTTTATGATTAATTTTCTATTCATTCTCAACACTCCCATAAATAATTATATATATATTTATATTAACATATTTATTTGATTCCCATAATAGAATAATACAAATCTAAAAAAATCTAAAAAAATCTAAAAAAACAAAAGCTAGTCACGAATTGCACGAATAGGCACGAATATTTATTTTTAGGTTAAGACCAAGAAAAATAACCTGATTCTTTTTTTATATGTCATTAATATATTTTTATTCCTTCTCAAGTATTTAGATTTAGTAACTTGATTAATAGAAACAAATTCTTAATTATTTTGGTTAATTTGACTTTTTACAGATATTTATATATAATTAACCTATACATAAATTATAGAGATTTGCAAAAGAAAGTGTCTATGAAAAAACCAGCCTAACTAGTTGGTTTTTTCTTTTTGTATTAATTTTATCTTGCGTATGATAAAATTAATATGAGTGGCTATTTATAGCCTGTAAATAATTGGTCTTAGACACACCTTTTGTTTAACACCTTTTAAAGGAGGTGAACTTTTGCAAAATCTCTATATATTTTTACTAGAAATATTAAAACTATTACCTAAAGAATATATATTTTCATTGCTAGTAATAGCTTTGATTTTATTCTTTAAAATGTAGTAATATATTTTTAGCCACTCGCGTGGTCAGGATTAGTTACCCTGACCTTTTTTGTTTGATAATTTTCAATATTCACCTTTGTACAAACAACGCTTCATTTGTTTCATTAAATATAATAAAAGAAGGGAAATAAAAGCTTTAGAAGTAGATTTTAACTAAGAAAAAAGGATTTCTTACTGATCTTTCTAGTTTTTCCTTAGTGCTAAAGAGATTTAAAAAAACCTGCAAATAAAACACTTTTTTCTAATGTCTAATTCACAGGTTATAATATAATAGTATTCTTTTTAGGGTTTTATTCTTTATATTTTAAAATATATAATTAAATATATCTTAGTATTCTCCTTCTTTTGCTTTTCCTGTACTCACTAAGCTAACACCAGAAGATGTTCCTAATCTAGTTACTCCCATCTCAATATATTTCATAGCAGTTTCTATATCTCTTACTCCTCCAGCGGCCTTTATCTGTGCTTTATCTCCTACTACTTCTTTCATAATAGCTACATCTTCAAATGTAGATCCACCTGTTCCAAATCCTGTAGAAGTTTTTACAAAGTCTGCCCCTGCACTGACAGAAAGCTCACAAGCTTTTCTTTTTTCTGCATCTGTTAAATAACAATTTTCATGGATAACTTTTAATATATGAGTTCCTATAGCTTCCTTTATCTCTCTGATCTCAGATTCTACTTCATCAAACTTACCACCTTTTAAGAATCCAATATTGAGTACCATATCGATCTCATCTGCTCCATCTTCGATACATTTTTTAGTTTCAAATATCTTTGCATCTTTAGACATAGCTCCTAGTGGAAATCCTATTACTGCTGCAATTTTTATACCTGATCCCTCTAATTCTTTTTTAGCCAAAGGCACATAAGCTCCATTTATACATACTGAAAAAAAGTTATATTTACGAGCTTCCTTACATAATTTTATTATATCTGCCTCTGTAGTCGTCGCCTTTAATACTGTGTGATCTATATACTTGTTTATTTCCATGATTTTATCCCTCCATTTTTTTGTTTTTGCCACAAATTTATATAATTCGTTACCCTATCATACCTAGTATTGTTGGAATTTTTTCTACTTTTTCTTTAGAGAATACAAAAGCACTTTTTAAAGTTTCTATGATCTCATCTCTCATGTTATTTTGATGATATAGAGTTAAAATAGCTTCTCTTGATTCAAATTGATCTCCTACCTTCTTATGCATTATGAGTCCAACTGAATGATCTATTACATCATCCTTTGTCGCTCTTCCAGCTCCTAACATCATTGCAGCCTTACCTATTTTTTCAGCATCAATATGTTTTATATATCCACTTTCATCCACATTAAATTCAAATTTCTATAACTTCCTTTACTCTTTCAATTCCTTCTTCCAATGTTTTTACATCACCTTTTAAAATGAGTGCTTGTGCTCCTAATACTTCTACTAGATAAGTGAAATCTTCTGGTCCATTCCCCTTTAAAGTTTCCACAGCTTCTACTATTTCGAGTGAATTTCCTACGGCATTCCCTAATGGTTCATCCATATTAGTCAGCATACATACAATATTTCTATCAAATGCCTTCCCCAAATCATACATTGTTTGAGCTAATTTACGTGCTTCAGTCAGATTCTTCATAAATGCCCCAGATCCTACCTTTACATCTAAAATTATTGCATCTGCATGAACTGCCAATTTTTTACTCATTATAGAACTGGCAATAAGTGGGATACTTGATACAGTAGCTGTAACATCTCTTAATGCATAAAGTTTTTTATCCAAAGGAACTATTGTATCTGCCTGTCCCATGAGTCCTGTTCCTGTTTCATTTACTATTTTTACTAACTCTTCTTTTGAATTACTAAATTTAAAACCTTTGATCGACTCAAATTTATCTATAGTTCCACCAGTATGACCTAGTCCCTTCCCGGATAATTTTGCCGTTCCCATTCCTAGTGCACCAAATATAGGTGCTAAAGCGATAGTTGTTTTATCTCCTACCCCTCCTGTAGAATGTTTATCTATCAAAAATTTCTCCACACCAGGAAAATCTATTGTTTCTCCTGAATCTATCATAGTTTCTGTAAATACTTTCAATTCCTCTGTAGTCATTCCATTAAAATAAACAGCCATTAAAAAAGATGCGATCTGGTAATCAGGCACTTCTCCTGCCTGGTAATTTTCTAATAAAAATCTTATCTCCTCATCGGTTAAAATTTCTTTTTCTCTTTTCTTTTGGATAATATCAACTATTCTCATTTTTAGCCTCCTTATATAATACAGTTATACCTATATATTATAACTTATATTTTATTTTTTTCCTCTTTAATCATTATTATTTTGATTTTCTTCTTAAAATATGATATAAGATTTTATAAGTTAATTATAGGACAGGTGGCAGAAACAGAGGAGAATAGATGAAAAATACTCAAATCATAGAAAAATTTATAGATACATATAAACTGAATAACTTGTTTTCCAAGGAAAATATCAATTTATTTAATTTAAAAAAATATTCCAAGGGAGAAAATATAGTCAATGCTAAAGATGAGGTAAAACGTATATATTTTATTATGTCTGGAGGAGTTGATATTCACTCTTTTTTAGCTAGTGGTAGAAGTATCTTCATAAATAAATTATCCCCTCCAGAAATATTTGGAGATGTAGAATATTTGGGAGAAACTCCCATGTTATTTGATGTGATTTCCAATTCTAATAACACCCTTATTATGAGTATCTCATTTAAGGCTATTGAAACGCATTTAAAGAATAATTCTCAGCTATGGAGATTTTTAGGAGTAGCTTCTACCCGAAAATTATTAAAAACAAACAGTGCCATCCTCCTAAAAGAAGGATTTAATCTAAAAAACATCTTAGCTCTTCATTTAGTTAAAAATGATTACCTTATCAATTTTAACTCTTTAAACGAACTATCTAAAGAATTAAATGTCAGCTACCGTAATTTGACTAGGATCATAAAGTTTTTTACAGATTCAGGAATAATAAAAAAAGATCGAAAAAGTATTATTACCTTAGATAAAAATGTTATAATAAAATATGCTAAAGAGATATAAATCTTTATATCTTTTCTAAAAACTCTAACAAAATTTAAACCCAGTAATTCCCTATACAAAATAAAAATCCTCCAGATTTGGAGGATTCTAAATTTATTTGATTTCAATCTTTCCTGAGATTAAATCTTTCTTTATTTGTTCTAATTTAGCTAAATTTTCCTCTCCGATAAGTTCTTTAGAAAATTCAAAGTCAGTAGTTCCCATTCCATTTTCTTTTAATCCTAAAACAATGGTTCCAGCCGTAAAGTTTCCAGCTAATCCTTCTGAAACTGCATTAAATACAGATACATCCACTCTTTTTAAGATCGAAGTCAAAATTTTTCCCTTCACTTCTCCATCCTGATTTGAATCTACACCTATTCCATATAAATTTTCTCTACCTTTTATAGCTTCCATAACTCCTCTACCAGATCCGCCTGCTACTGTAAAAATAACATCCACACCATTTTCTGCCATTGATATAGCTAATTCTTTTGCTCTAGCAGGGTCATTGAAAGGATTACTCCCACCAATATATATATCCTTTACTTTAACATTTGGATTCATATAGTGTGCTCCCTGCTCATATCCCTCATAAAAATTCTTTATTAATGGAGCCTGTATCGCTCCTATAAATCCCAATGAATTATTTTTACTTACCATCTGCCCTACTGCTCCTGCTAAGAAAGATCCTTCTTTTTGATTAAAGATTATAGACTTTACATTTGGCAGATCTACGACCGAATCTATAATCACAAAATTACTTCCTGGATATTCTTTTGCTACCTTTTCAATACCTTTTTCAGCATCAAAACTCAAACCGATTATAAGATCATAATTTGCTTCTGCAAATTCAGTTAAAAATTGATCAAATTCTGAAAGAGTTGTAGGCTCCACATATTTAATTTTTATTCCTAATTCTTTTTCCGCTTTCAAAAGGCCTTCATAAGCTGAATCACTGAAAGATTTATCTCCTAAGCCACCTAAACCAAGTACTATTCCTACTTTATAATCAACTTTTTTCACACCTTCATTTATGGCATTTTTAGAATCCTCTTTTTTCCCGCAAGCAGTCAATAAGATCAAGAAAAAGTAAACTGCTCGCAATTTACTCATAGTGGCTAATTTAGGTTAGCCGTAGAAACTTTTGTCCATATCACAAATTTATATGAGTTGATTTATTTTTTTATGATAATATCATAGTATAATACCAACAATAAAAATAGGTCTTTTGTCCTTTTTTAGGGTATAATAATAAAAAGGACAACTTTTCCTTTCTATTAAATATTAACCAATGACTAAAAATCAATAAGGATAAAATTAAGCCGCCAATCAACACCAATAATTGGTAACTAAATAACCAATAAAAAACAGAGGTGAAATCTATGAAAATCATTAACAGTCCCAATTTATTAAAAAAATATATTGAATTATACAATATCAGCTCTATATTTTCAAATAACCTTGAAAAGTATATGTCTCTCTACCAATTTAAAAAAAATGAACATCTTTTTACCTCCTCTGAAAAGGTAAATTATTTTTATCTATTGGTTGCTGGGGGGACGAAAATTGTTTTAAATTTAGAGAATGGAAAATCTCTCTTAATTGATTATAGTAAACCCTTGGAGATGTTAGGAGAGATGGAAATAATAAACGATCCATATTCAAAATACGATATCATTGCTACCGAGGATACCACTGTAATAGGTATCAGTATGAGTATTTTTTCAAAATTAATTGCCGATGATCCAAAATTTTGGAAATATCTATATAGCTCTACCCTAAATAAATTACAGACTACAGTTAATTCTAATATTATCTCCTCCTCCTACAGTTTTGAGCATGTTTTAGCCAACTATCTCATCACTCATGCTATTGAAAAAGGAGATGAAATATTGATAGAGTCCGCCAGTTTTAATGACCTATCCCAACTTTTAGGTACTAGTTATAGACACCTCAACAGAGTTTTGAAAAAATTCATTGAACAGGGACTGATAAAAAAAGATAAGAGAAGAATAGTTATTACAAATTATGAAAAATTAAGTGAGTATTATATAGAACTATATTAAAAAAAGAGCTTTCGCTCTTTTTTTTTACATATTTTTTAAATCATGCTTCATATTTATAATGTCTGCTTTAATAGCTGGAACTATCTCTTTCCAAATAACCTTTTTTTCTGCCGCAAAATCTTTTTTCATCCTGTTAATTTTTTCAAATAGTGATAAATAGACCTCTCTAACTTTTTTATTTCTAAGATCTGTTTTATATACCTTATCAAACCCTATTAAGATATTATCTACACATCCTTCATTTACAAATTTTTCCCCATCAAAACTAGTCTTAAAAAGCATCAACATAAATTTATATCCAAATTTTGCTTTATCCAACTTACAATATTTTAAAGTATAGATATATTCTCCTTCTATAACATTAGAAATAAATCTTCCATCTATATGATCTGCTACCTTTTCTTTTATCTTTAATACGTGATTTTCATTTTCCATTGTCTTTCAACTCCTAAATATTTTTTATATTACATTTTACCATATGTTTCATTAAAAATTTAAGTAGATTTTTTGAAATCTTTCATAATGATCTCTTAATTTTTTATTTGGATATTTTTCTGAAATTTTCAAAGCAGCTTGGTTTATATCTTCCCAATAATAAATATTAAGCTTATTATAATAATCTATTTTTATATTTTAAACGGGGAAAAAAAATTAAAGCCATACTTTGAGATGAATTTAAATGCTTTTGAAATTTATGTAATTTTATTTTTTCATTTTTATTCTCTCATTTGCCTCCTAATCCTTTCTAAAAAGTTCCCCTTGTAAAACTGAAAAGCCTTTAAATCGTTGGTACTACTAGGGTTAATAGAAAACACCTGTAATTTGTCTAACCATTAGACAAAACGTCCACTGAGAAGACTAAAAAGGGTCATTTATGAGCCTTAAGGGTAGCATAAGTAGCCTTATTTTATATAAAAATTACAGTGATTTATAGTATATTTATATCTGTTTCTACAATAACGACCGTATATTCTGTATACGCTCTATTTTAATAGAAATAATTTTCCAATATTCTAATAAATTATAGTTATTACACTATTTATCTTTCGGGATACTTCTTGCCTCGATTTATCTCTCAACTATGACCATAAGTTCTTCATCATACCTATATTTAATAACTTCTCCACTGATTATTAATTCTATGGCCTGTTCTATAATTTTAAATGGCACTATAAACCATTCCCTTGGAGTACATCTTTTTCCAGTATTATCAATCACATTATTCTTTCATCGGTGCTTTTTGATCTAAGAACATAGATATAACCAACTTCATTATCGCTATCCTCAATATTAGTAAACATTTTATTTTCTATTTCTTTAATTGTTTGACAAAACCGACCACCATATCCTTCCAGGAGTGCAAAGATTATACCTATTATTGGGCTCCCAATTAGCAAAAAAACCATAAGATTCTAAGTCTGTTTTAGCAAATGATCCTCCAATAGATCGTTCAGGAACAGCAACTATAACTTTTTTTATCCCTTGATAAAATAATTTATCTAATGCTAAAAACATTAATGCACGAGATTTACCTGATGCAGGAGGAGATTTTAATAAAAGATATTGAGCATCCCTTGCTTCATAAGCTCTAGATTGCATATCTCTCATTCCCATCTTATTTATACTAGTACTTTTCCCTGTATTCTCATAATTTACCCTTACTAAGTCTGGCATCTTTGCCCCCCTTTTTTATTTCAAATTTACACTTAATATTAGCATATTTCTATTGGATTTTCTTGACTTTTAATGACTTATTGTATATACTTTATGTATACATAAGTAGAAATTTTGTAAAATGTCGAGCAGAGGAAACCAATCTAACTAGTTGGTTTCCTTTTTTATATTAATTTTTTAATATATGTGATAAAATTAATCCTGAGTGGCTATTTATAGCCTGTAAATAATTGGTACTCGACATACCATTATTTAACTTCTTGCCTTTTATTAAATGGCTAAAGAGGTGACGATTTGCAAGATTTCTACATCTTTTTACTAAAAGTATTAAAGCTACTTCCTAAAGAATATATATTTTCACTGTTAGTAATAGCTTTGATTTTATTTTTTAGAGTATAGCTACTATTTTTAGTCACTCATATGGTCAGGATTAGTTACCCTGACCTTTTTTTATATTTACAAATTAGGATTTATTTTTTCCTTGTTTCACAACACTATTTCTACCTTCTCTCCCTTTATTCTCAAAGGGAGAGAAACAAAGAGAGGGCTTATTCCTTCTCCACCATCTTCTCATACATCTTAAATAAATATTCCAACCTTTCCTCATCACTCTCAAAAGGTTTTTCCCTATAACATTTTTCAATAGCCAAATCATTTAGTCTATGAGCTTCTCTAAGACCGTCTGGCATCTTATCTGGATCATATAGTTGAGCTAGAGTTTTTTCACTATGTTTTTCCCTTTCTTCTAAAATTTTGAATACACATTCTGTGAGTTCTTCTTTTTGTTTTTTTGTTATGTTTGGAAATGGGAAAGTGTTGTAACTCAATCCTGATAAGTACCTAATATCACCTCTTAATCTTCCAGCAGTTAATTTTACCCATTGCATATGTAATTTAGAACTAATAATAGAAAAAACATATGCTTCTGTATCATATATTGCTGCCGCTGAACTTAATATTATTGTTTCTTTTGGGAGTATTCCCATCGGAATATAATTTCTTCTACTTGATGAGACAATAGGAACTATAAGTATTGATGTTTCCCCTGTATGTGTATACCTAAATTGATGTGGTCTTTTCACTAATCCTCTAGCTACTTCACCACCATTTTTTCTTAATTTTATTATATTTTCTATTCGATCTTTTATCGGTAGAATTTTTTCTGCTATTTCTAGTTGTTCATTTTTTATCCATAAACACCAACGATCAATGTTGTTTATAAATTCTTTAGCTCCATACGTTTTCCTTATTAATTCTGTTGAATTTGGGTATCTTTGTATTAAATCATTTTTTTCTTCTAGATTTAACATTAAATTTCCACCTTCATACGGACTATTACCTGTTATCATCGTTGGAAGTTTTGAAATTGATTTATTTTTTTTAGATATACATATATCATTTCCAGGAATTAAATATCCATTAATTTTTCCGACTATCTGTTTTAAAGAATTTGTATATATATATTTTATTTTGTTTCCATAATTCTTTGAAACACCTACAATTGATACTGTAACTCCAGCTTTTGATTTAGCATTATTAGTCCAATTAAACGGTTTATAAGCAAAAAATATTTCATTATTGTTAGATATAATTAATGGCCAAATTTGCTCTACTTGGGCTCCCTCATTTAACGAACTTGTTGTTACAAAAGAAAATTTACTTTTTTCTTTAAGATATTTTGAAGCCAATAAAAACCAACATGCTATATAATCTAATTCTTTAAATTTTTTTATTCCTATAAATACAAATTTCATATCCTCTTTTTGCTCTTTTGACTGAGATTTACCGCCAATATACGGTGGATTCCCTAAGATATAAATTTCATCTCCCTCTTTTTTAGGACAAACCTCTTCCCAATCTAATCTTGTAGCATTTCCGCATACTATTTCACCTGCTTCTTTCAATGGTAAGGTTGGATTAGTTCTTCCAAATTCTTTAAGGAACTCTACATTCATTTGATGTTCTGATAACCATAGAGCTAATTTTGCTATCTCATGTGCAAAATCATCTATCTTAATACCATAAAAATTAGATAATGAAATATTTGACATATTCAACATCTTTGCTTCTTTAAAAATTCTCATCTCTAACTTTCTAAGCTCTTTATATGCAACAATCAAAAAATTTCCACTTCCACATGCTGGATCAAAAATCTTGATATTTCTTATTCTTATGAGTAATTTATTTAATTTTTTATTATCTCCCTTTGAATCTTCAAATTCTTCATTTAATTCATCTAAAAATAGCGGATTTATTACCTTCATAATATTTGGGACAGAGGTATAGTGCATCCCTAGACTACCTCTTTTATCTGCTAAGATAACGCCTTGAAACATTGAACCAAATATATCAGGATTAATAGCCGACCAATCTAGTTCCCCACTATCAATTATCGCCTGCCTTGAATGTTTAGTAAATTTAGGTATCTCTATAATTTCTTTAAATAACCCCCCATTTACATATGGAAAATCTTCTAAATATTTAGGTAGATCTTTTCTATCTATATCATTTGTATCCATTACTTTGAAAAGATTTTCTAAATATTTATCTAAGTCACTTCCATCTGCTTGAGTATGAGAACTTATTGCCTTTGTAAATTGACTATTTGTAAATATAGCCGTATCTTCAGCGAAAAAACAAAAGAGTAATCTTGAAAGAAAGATATTTAACCCATGAATAAACTTTGGTGTTTCATCTGGGTTATCCTTTTTTATCTCATCAAAAAGTTTAGCCATTTTTTCTGCTGCTTTTACATCTGCTGGATTCTCTGCATGATATTCTGCTTTTTCCATCCCTGCCCAGGGTAGAAAAAAATCATAGTGTTTTATCAAATCTTTAAATTTTATATCTAATTTATCCTTTGTTTTAGTATCGATAGCCAAAAGTTCTTTGAAATTTGTGACAATTATAAATCTTTCCCCATGTTTTATTTGATTCTCTAACTCTGTTATTTCTACATGAAGAATTCTGGGGAGAACCAAGTGTTGCTTTTAATTTGACAATCTAGATATCTAAAAAATTATAAATATTAAATCTTCTAAATAAATACAATTAAAAAATTGTTTTTCTAAAAAAAATAAGGTAAGATTAAGTATAGTTAGGTTAGGTTTTATTTTGTTATCTTAATTATTTTTTACTTTTTTTAAGGAGGATTAAATGAAAAAAATATTATTAGGTTTAGTGGCATTATCAGCAGTATCATTTGCTGCTCAAGGAGATATGTATTTAAACACAAGAATCGGTATGGATTTAGGAGCTAAATACGACAAAATTTCAGAGGGAGGATTAACTGATAAAACAGATGGACTTGGTGGAGAAATAGCATTGGAAGGATATAAAAGTATAACCGATAATTTTGATCTAGGTCTAGGTTTGGCTTATCAATTCCATGCAGATAGGGATACTGAAAATATATATGATGATGGAGATAAATTCAAAATATCAGGTGTAGAGTATGATTCAATCCCAGTGTATTTAACTGCTAAATATAACTTTAATCTAAATTCTGAAATCAAACCATATCTAAAAGCTGATTTAGGTTATTCTTTTAACTTTAATCCTTCAGATTTTGAAGCATCAGATGGCTCTCATAGTGAAAAAGCTGAAATGGAAGTAAATAATGGTTTATACTGGGCTCTAGGTGGAGGATTAGAATATAATAACTTCACAGTCGATTTAATGTATGCAGTTACTACAGCGGAATCAAAACCTAAAGATGAAGATGATGAAAAAGATAATGACTATGGAAGAGTTGTTCTTTCTGCAGGTTATAGATTCAATCTATAATAAAATCAATAAATATAAAAAGGTCGAATTTTTTCGACCTTTTTTAATGATTATATTTTTTCTTTAACACTCCTACACCCTTTCTCCCTGTCGACATTTAGAAATCACTTTTTATTTACAAGTTATTTCTAAAAATCGTCACCACAGGAGATAATAAGAGAAAGGATTTATAATCCTTTTATAAACTCTCCAAATTCCACCATAGTACTATTTAATTTCTTTTCTGCCTCTGCCTTACTATCTGATTTTACAGCAAAATAATATTTTATTTTTGGTTCAGTTCCAGATGGTCTAGCCGTTATATATGTTCCATCAGCTAAAACAAATTGAAGCACATTAGATTTTGGTAAATTTAATTTGATCTCTGTACAAGCTGTCTTATCACACTCTATCTGTAATTCAAAATCTCTTACTACTACTACATCTTGACCTAATAGTTGTTTAGGAGTATTTTCTCTCAAAGTTTTATCTAATTCTGTTGGGATATCCGTCCCAATAGACTCATAATAAGCTGCCATCTCAGATAATACCATAGTAGTTACAACAGCATCTTTATCTCTAGCATGGGTTCCTATTAGATATCCATAAGATTCTTCAAATCCAAAGACATAAGTTCCATCTAAGACGCCATCTTCAAATTGTTTTATTTTTTCCCCTATAAATTTAAATCCAGTCAATGTTCTATACATCTTTACTCCATGAGCTTTTGCCACTGCATCAAGCATCGGCGTCGACACCACTGTGGAAATTATTGCACCATTAGAAGGAATATCCTTTTTAAATTTCAAGATATATTCCATCAATAATAATCCAACTTGATTTCCATTTGGATATGACCAGTTACCTTTTTTATCCTTTACCGCTATCCCCAATCTATCTGCATCTGGGTCATTTGCCATAACAATCGACGAACCTTTTTTATCAGCTAATTCAACTCCTAATTTATATACTGCCGGATCCTCAGGATTTGCATATCCCACTGTAGGAAATGTCCCATCTGGCATCTCTTGACTAGGTACTGTATATACCGATTTAAATCCACATTCATCCAATACTCTTTGTACAGGTACTCTTCCTGTTCCATGCAGCGGAGTATATACTATCTTATAATCTGCTTTATTCGGGATATCTGTTATAATCTGCTGTTTCTTTACCGCTTCCATATATTTATCATCTAAATCTTTCCCTACCATAATCAATAATCCCTTAGATTTAGCTTCCTCTTCAGAAATAAGTTGAATATCTCCTAAATCTTTGACATCAGCAACACCATTTACTATCCCGCTGGCATGAGGTTCTACACATTGAGCTCCATCATTCCAATAAACTTTATATCCATTATATTCCACTGGATTATGAGATGCAGTCACTACCACTCCTGCCTGGGTTCCTAATTCTCTTACTGCAAATGATAGTTCTGGAGTAGATCTAAGTGATTCAAATAAATATGCCGGGATTCCATTGGCAGCTAAAACCAAAGCTGTATTCAATGAGTATTCTACCGATCCTATTCTACAGTCATAGGCTATTACAACACCTTTTTTTCTTACAGCCTCTGCATCTACTTCTAATAAATAGTTTGCAAATCCTTGAGTTGCTTTCCTGATCATATATTTATTCATTCTATTGATTCCGTTTCCTCTGATTCCTCTTAATCCACCTGTACCAAATGCTAATTCAGTATAAAATCTTTCCTCTATCTCTTTTTCATCACCCTTTATTGACGCCAATTCTTCCCTATCTTCTTTATCTATGTATGGTGAATTCAACCATATTTCATATTGTTTCATATAATCTTTCATAGTTTCCCCTCCGATTTTAATTTTTGCTTCTAATAGATAATACTTTTTTTATGTCTTTTTTTCAAGTCAGATTTTAAACTTGAATATATCCAAGTTATTAATTCAAAAAAAAGATTGAATAAATCAACCTTAGTTTTCTATCAATATAATCCCCCTCATTTCTTTTAACTTTAAGAGAACTTCTTCTGAAACTCTTCCTCTGTAGAGAATTTGTTCCCCATATTCCTTGGAAAATTTCTCTTCCCCCTCCAATAACCTATCTATCTGAACAGACCTGTCATAAGAAAATTCTATTATTACATTTATTTTAGGATTCCATTCCACTATTCCGGCTTCCTCCACAGCTAATTTTGCAGTTTTAGCATAATTTCGAATAAGTCCTCCAGCTCCTAATTTTATCCCACCAAAATATCTCGTAGCTACTACTACTAAATTATCTAGATTCAATATATTTAAGATCTCCCCCATAGGTTTTCCTGCTGTTCCACTAGGCTCTCCATCATCATCTACCTTATAATATTCCTGACCATTTTCTAAAACCTTATATGCACTGCAATTATGCCTTGCATCGGAATGTTTTAATTTTATCATTTTTATAAAATCTTCTGCTTCACTCTTTGTAAAAATAGGCTTGATATATCCTATAAATTTAGACTTTTTAATCTCAAATTCTATCACACTTTCATTTTTTATTGTTTTCAAATTCTAATCTCCCTATCTGATATACATATTTAAAATTTTCACTAAAAAACCATATACTGGATCTATTATCTTCCATAATATACCTAAATAACTCAAGGCAATTATTATAAAAAAACCATATCTTTCTGAACTTTCTACCATATTTTTTACCCCATCTCCCCCTAAACTCCATAGGATTTTTGACCCATCTAGAGGTGGGATAGGCAGAAGGTTAAATATTCCTAAAACTAAATTTATCCTAATCAAATAACCTATTGCCATATGAATTATATCACTGCTCACATATATTTCTGGGAAAAATTTAATTATAGTAGCACCTAAAAAAGCTAAGGTAAAATTCACTAGTACTCCAGCTATAGATACCATAAAAACACTAAATTCTCCACTTTTTAAGTTTCGATAATTTACAGGGACAGGCTTTGCCCATCCTATAACAAAAGAAGATCCCATCAAGATAAGCCCAATCGGTAGTAACATCCCTAGAGGATCTATATGCTTTATCGGATTTAATGTCAAACGTCCCATGACTTTAGCTGTGGAATCTCCATTTAAATAGGCTGTCACTCCATGCCCTAATTCATGTAATATTATAGATATCATAAGGATCCCAATCATAATAAGGATCGTTGGTGTTTTTATCAAACGTCCCATCATAGACACAGCTAGTAACCCTGCTATCCCTCCATAGATAATTTTGGTAGACCTAGGCATATCTCTATTTACATATTTAAAATTTTCAAAAAATTCTTTCATCCTTTACCTCTCTTCTTTACCATAGATTTTATTTTTTTTTTAGTCACGAATTGCACAAATAATTATCAATTAAATTCAAACTCTCCTAACATAGAGATTCGCTAAATTTTTTAACTAGAGTTTCACAGAGCTTTTCTATTGTTAACTATATATTATATATTTTTTTATACTCTATTATCTGTATTTTGAAGTAAATCTGTGTAATCTATAACTAAAGTTTTTCGGTTCTAATTTTTGAATTCTAATTTCCGAATTTTTATCTTTCCTTTTTCATTTATAAAATATTCATTTTCTATTTTTATTCCCTCACCCTTATTCAATATAGTATTTTCTGCATTGGGGTAAGCTTCCTTTAATTCATCATTTTTCATCTCATAAGAAGTGACTATATAATCTAACCTATTTATTCTACTGTCCTTCAACAAAAGAACATCTCTTCTTTCTGGTTTTTTATTCAAAAATAATACTTTATCGGGAATACTTCTATAGTTCATCCATTTTAAATCTAGTTTTTTTGTTCTCTGAGGTGGCACTAAAAATATTAACGGAATTATCCCTAGAGGTATATACCAATATCTTCTTATCTTTTCTTTTTGAAAGACGATGAATAATAATATTATAACATATAAGAAAATATATAATAATAAAGAAATTTTAACATAAAATGTCAAAGTTAAAAAGGGAATTTTAGAAAACATATCTATTAAAAAAATTAAAATTTTATATAAAAAATACCCAACTGTAATCAACACTTTTTCCAATCCTAAAAAAGATAATAAAAGAGTTATAAATAAGATCTGAACTGTGATTGAGCCCAGGGGAATGACTATTAAATTTGGTATAAAGGTAAATAGTGGCAAAACTCTAAAATAATATAAAAATATAGGTATCAAAATTATTTGAATGGAAAAACTTAATATAAGAAAATTAATAAACTTATATTTTATCAATTTTTTAGGTAAAACCTCTCCTAAATATTCCTTGACTTTAGGATATAAAAATAATATTCCTACAAGTGCTAGATAGGACATTTGGTAGGAGATACTCCTAATAGCATAGGGATTTATAAAATGAGAAACCACAAAAGCTATCATCAATGCTTTTATCATCTCCCTCTCCTCATAAAAAATTTTAGCAGCTAAATATATTATTCCCATGATATACGCACGCTGAACAGAGGGAGTAAACCCTACCCCATAACAATAAGCTGTAAGGATTATTCCAGCCAGTCCATATCTAATCTGATAAGGTAAACTTTTTAGTAAAAAGAGTATGGTAAATATTATTATTCCTATATGCAATCCCGATATTACAAGGATGTGTGAAGTTCCTGTATAGTTAAATTTTTTTCTTATCTCTTCGGAGATTACATCTTTTCTCCCTAATAAAACTGCCTTGGTAAAATTTTGAAACTCATATGGAAATGTAGATACCGATTTATCTACTTTATTATTTAGAAAATCTTTGATCCTAGTTTCTATCTTTTCCTCTTTCAAAATAACTAACTCTACCCTGTTTTCTTCTATTTTACCAATTCTTCCTAGAGTTATGTAGGAGCCATCTTCTAAAAACTTATCCAAAATAGGATAATAGCTGACTTTTAAATATTTTTCATCCACCCTTATTATCTTAGCTTTATCGGAGATTACCTCTATTTGAAATTCATAAGTTTTATTTGCCTTAAGTTTTTCCATAGTTCTCAAACTATAATTTATATACAAAAATATGGTTATTCCAATCAAAATAAGTGTTAAATTCTTTTCTCTTCTCTTAAAGTAAACTCCTAAGATAAATAAAAGGGAACAAAGCAATGCTTCCTCCCCTCCTAAAAAATTGACCATAGATATAAATATTGCATTCAAGAAAAATATCATATTTATATCCATAAGATTTCCCCCTTATTCTAATATTTTACGGCTGTAATAGCCTGATATAGATCCAGAGCATAGGTGTCAGTCATCCCACAGACAAAATCTGTCACCAGATGTAATTCATTGTATAATTTATTTTTGGTATCTGGATATTTTTTCATTAAAAATCTATAATTACTAGATATTAATCGAAATAATTTTTGTTCCTTGGTTCCAACTATTTCCCTGTTAGGTGAGGATACTGCATCAGTAAACTCCTTCAGTAAAACCCTAATTATTGCATCTCCTGCAACCTCTAATTTTATTACTTCTTTTTCACTTATCAATATTTCTAAAAGTTCACGAAAAGCATGTTCTACCCAGCAGGCCTTTGAGTTTTTTAGGAGTTCACCTTTATAACTCCCCTCCATAATTTCATCATAATATTCTATAAAAGTATCTACAACCGAATCCATCATAAAATCTTGTAATTTTTTCCTGGTCACTTGTATGGCTATCTCAAAGGGTTTAGGATACTCAAAATCAACCTCTATAACCTCTAAACTCTTCAATATTTCTCTTTCTTTTTCGCTCGTTATATCACAATATTTAAATAATTTCTCCTTGATAATTTCTAATCCTAAAACACCTTTTTTACATCCATCCTCGATATCAGCTACAGTATATGCAATATCATCTGCTGCTTCTAATAGATAAACTAAGGGATAACGAACTACTTCATTATTTTTATTTTTTATCCCCAAACTATCAAATATTTTTTTAAATGATTCTTTCTCACTAGAAAAATATCCAAATTTTTTATAACTAGAATCTTTATTTTTTTTCCACCCCTCTGAAGAAGATCTTGGATATTTTATTATTGTCGCCAAAGTTTGAAATGAAAGATTAAGTCCATTTTCATCCCTTAAATATTGAAGTTTTTTTAAAAGTCTAAAAGCTTGGGCATTCCCTTCAAATTTTTCAAAATCATGCCGTTCCTCCAATGACCAAGGATATCCATAAAAATCAACATTATTTTTAAATTTTTCTGCAAAATATTTAGTATAAAAATCATGAATAACAAACTCTCCATAATGACCAAAAGGAGGATTCCCTATATCGTGTACAAGAGATGCTGTCCTTAAAATACTCTCTATCATCCCTTTCTTTTCTTCGGGCAACTCATCCATCTCTATGATTTTTTTTTCCACTTTATTTCCAATTATTTGTGCTATTGTAGACACCTCTATGGAATGAGTCAGCCTTGTTCTAACAAAATCATTACTATCCAAAGGGTATATCTGAGTTTTTTTCTGTAATCTTCTAAAAGCCGAACTAAAGATGATCTTAGAGGAATCTTTCTTTAATTCCTCCAATTGATTTTCTATATTTTTATTTCTAAAATATTGTACATCCAGTAATTTATCCCACTTCATAGTATCCATCCTTTTATAAAATCTATTTTATTAAAATCTTGTTTGCCTTAAGTCTTTCCCATATTGATTTCTGCCATTTTCACCCTCTCTAGTCATCAAAATCAAAAACCATATCCAGCCTACTAACGGGATCAATATCACTAG
The DNA here is from genome assembly GCA_002084825.1 of Fusobacteriia bacterium 4572_74. Classification (GTDB taxonomy): domain Bacteria; phylum Fusobacteriota; class Fusobacteriia; order Fusobacteriales; family Fusobacteriaceae; genus Psychrilyobacter. Next base: position 13,854 of record NBMF01000011.1, on the reverse strand, counting down.
CTGCATCCACCCACTCTTTCCTATATCGTGTAATCGTCTTATGGTTACTGCTAATCCCGGGATCAATACAAACAATGCGTACATTCCCGAAAGAACCCCACTATTTGGTGAAAAAATTTGTTCTACTGTAGCCAAGGCTATATTTATTGTAAAATTGATCAACACAAACATCCAATATTCCCTTCTGTCAGCTCTACCATAAAAATCTTTATATTGGCTTAATACCTTTAAATAATAGTTCATCCACTCTCCTCCCTTTTTTATTCTGTCTATAATTTACTAAAAATATAACTATTTTCCTCTTTTTATAAATTATCTATAAGAATTACTGGAAATAATCAAACTAGTATAATAGCAACTAAATAAATATAATTTTTTAGTTAACTTTATTATCATTTTAATGCAAACTTAAATAGTAGCTAACAATCTTAAAATAATCAAAAGGAGAGTGGAGATGAAAAAAATAACATTAATAATTAGCCTAAGTTTAATAAGTTATAGGAAATCAATTAATCAAAACCAATTACATAAGAGAAACATTAAACTTAAAAACTATTTTAAAAACAAATTTAAAAATACAAAAGTTATTGCCTATTGTAAAGGTGGAAAAATTATATATAAAGGAAAATTTAAGAATAGTAAAAAAAATGGGGAATGGATAATTAAAAGGAAAAAAAATTTAATCTGTATAATCTGTTGGAATCTGTAACAAAAAGAAGGATCTAAGGGTGTCGCCCTTAAATGATGATATAAAGTGAGACCAAAGATCCCCGTGTCTTTTGCGTTGATAGTATTTTTCTATCTCCTACTTTTTCCCTTTACTATTACATCTTTTAATTCTATTTTTTCGTCTAAAATAACTAAATCTGCTGTATATCCAGCAGCTATTCTTCCATATCTATTATCTACATTAACTGCTTTTGCAGGGTATAAAGATGCCATCCTCAAAGCTTCTTCTAAAGATACTCCTACATGTTCCACTAAATTTCTAACTCCTTGATCCATGGTGAGCACCGATCCAGCTAACACTCCATCTTCATTTCGGAGTTGACCATCTTTATGAAAACATCTTTTACCTTCAAACATAAATTCAGTCATATCAGTACCTGCAGGAGATGCGGCATCTGTAACAAGGTATAATCTTTCTCCCATCAATTCTTTAGCAATTCTCACACTGGCATAATGACAATGAAATCCATCCACTATTATTCCCGCTTTTATATCTTTAGAATCAAGTACAGCTCCTACAACTCCAGGCTCTCTGTGTGTAAATGGGCTCATGGCATTATATAAATGGGTTCCTAAGGTTATCCCGTAGGGCTTCTTTTCCATTACCTCTTCATAGGTAGCATTGGTATGTCCAAGAGATATATTTATCCCACCTTCTTTTAGAGTTTTTATATGTTCAGCTTTTGCATTTTCAGGTGCAAGAGTAAGGATAGTTGTCTTTGATTTAGATATTTTTTTTATAATTTCATCCGATAATACCCTTATCAAATCTTCCCTATGGGTACCTTTTTTATCTACAGATATATACGGTCCCTCTATATGAAGCCCCAAAACTCCTAAACTTTCCAAATCTTCAATTTCTTCCATCACTCGAATAGCATTCTCTATCTTTTCATCCTCACAGGTAATAAGGGTAGGAGTATATAATGTACACCCATATTTTATATTAGTTTCATTCATTATTTTAAATGTTTTGACTGATACATCATCATTTACCAAGACTCCGCCACAGCCATTCAGTTGTAGATCTATAAATGCTGGTGCTATAAGGTTTCCATCTATATCTTTTTTTTCTATATCTGGATATAGATTATCTAAGTCCTCTAATTTTACTATCTCTTTTATTTTTTTCCCATCTATAATAACCGCTCTGTTAAAGATAGTTTTTTCTCCAGTAAATATTCTGCCCTTTATCAATGCATACATATATTTCATCTCCCTATAAAAGTTTGATACAGATTCCGCTGATTTTAGAAACTAATTTTCACAGATTGAAATATTTTTCTATAACAATCCTATTTTCTTATTTGTGTTATCTATATCAAAAATAACCTTATCTCACTCTATTATATAAATCGGCAATTAATTTTTCTGAGTCTAAATTTGCACTTTCGATCTCTTTAAAATATCTATAAGTTCCGACTTTTAATTCTACTGTAGCTTCTTCATCCGATACTATAATACCTTTTTTATGCATTTGAAGAGCTGAAATTGTCCACATATGATTTATTCCTTCTTCTACAGCTTGATGCAGTGCTCTAGCTTTATGATGACCATTTACCATGATCAAAACTTCTTTAGCATCTAGTAGAGTTCCTACTCCTACAGTTAACGACAGCTTAGGGACTTTATTTATATCACCATCAAAGAATCTTGAGTTAGCTATGATAGTATCTGTTGTTAATTCTTTATCCCTTGTTCTAGAAGTAAGTGATGATCCAGGTTCATTAAATGCAATATGACCATCTGGACCAATACCTCCTACAAATAGATCTATTCCACCTACAGCTTTCATCTTTTCTTCATATCTTACACACTCAGCCTTACAATCTAAAGCCATCCCATCTAAAATATTTATATTTTCTTCCTTTATATTTACATGGTTAAAAAAATTTTCATACATAAAATAATGATAACTCTGTGGATGTTTTTTATCTAAACCTACATATTCATCCATATTAAATGTTATTATATTTTCAAAATTGATTACTCCATCCTTATTAAATTCAATAAGTCTTTTATACATCCCCAAGGGTGTTGATCCTGTTGGTAATCCCAATATAAATGGTTTCTCTGCAGTAGGTTTTGCATCCAATATTTTATTTGCTACATAACAGGCTGCCCAGTCACCAATATTTTTTTCAATAATTATAACCCTCATAATTATTCCCTCCAAATTATTTTATTTATCAAATTATAGTTTTTTTTTTTACCTTTGTCAATTTTTTTGAATAAAAAACACATTTTTTTGAAAAAATTGAATTTTTTTTACAAAAAACTTGATTTTTAATATAGTTATATTGTATTATGTTATCAAAGAGTGTTGTTTAATAAAGGATATTGCATCATATTGCATCAATTTATACTTTTTTAAAAGGTATAAATTAAAAAATATTTAGTAGAAAATCAAGAATCTATCGAGTATTTTAATTTAAGCAACAAATTTTAAATTGATAAAACTTTTATAATCATTTAGTTTTTAGGAGGAATAATATGTTTAAATTTTTACAAAAAATTGGTAAAGCCATTATGGTTCCTGTAGCAGTACTACCTGCAGCAGCAATATTAATGGGTATTGGTTATTGGTTAGACCCTTCTGGATGGGGAGCCAATAGTTCTACTGCTGCACTCTTAATAAAAGCAGGTGCTTCAATTATTGATAACATCCCTATTTTATTTGCTGTAGGTATTGCTTATGGTATGTCTAAAGATAAAAATGGTGCTGCTGCATTAGCTGGTTTAGTAGGTTTTGAAGTTATCACTACCCTATTATCTCCAGGAGCCGTTGCTCAAATACAACATATCAATCCTGAAGATGTCTCAATTGCATTTGGAAAGATCAATAATCCATTTATAGGTATCTTAGTCGGGGTTATTTCATCGATATTATATAACAAGTTTAGCAAGGTTGAATTACATAAGGCATTATCTTTCTTCTCAGGTAGAAGATTAGTTCCAATCTTAACCGCTGCTATTATGATTCCAGTTGCATTTATATTGATGTTTGTTTGGCCAGTAGTCTTTGGTGGATTAATTTCTTTTGGAACTACTATTTCTGCAATGGGACCTATCGGTGCTGGAATCTATGGGTTCTTAAATAGATTATTAATTCCTGTCGGGTTACACCATGCATTAAATGCAGTTTTCTGGTTTGATATTGCTGGAATCAATGACCTCGGAAATTTCTGGGCTGGAACAGGAACTAAAGGTGTTACAGGAATGTATATGGCAGGATTTTTCCCTATCATGATGTTTGGATTAGTAGGAGCTGCTGCTGCATTTGTTAAAACTTCAAAACCTGAAAATAGAAATAAAGTTGCTTCTATAATGATAGCTGCTGGATTCACAACATTTTTTACTGGGGTTACTGAACCTATAGAATTTTCATTTATGTTCTTAGCTCCTGGTTTATACTTAATACATGCTGTTCTTACTGGAATATCACTATTTATTGCAGCTAGTATGCACTGGGTTGCTGGATTTGCATTTTCAGGAGGATTAGTTGACTTTGTCTTATCATCTGGTACAAAGTTAGCAAATAAACCTTATATGCTTCTTGTTCAAGGTTTAGCATTTATGTTTATTTATTATTTCGTATTTGTTGCTGTGATTACTAAATTCAATCTGAAAACTCCAGGTAGAGAAGACGCTGAAGAAGATGACAATGAAGTCATTTCTTCTCCTACAACTCACACAGCCACTGCTGAAGCATTGTTAGAATATCTTGGTGGTGCCGATAACTTAGTTGAGATAGATAATTGTGCTACTAGACTTAGATTAGAAGTTAAAGATCAAAGTTTAGTTCAAAAAGAAAAGATTAAAAAAATCACTTCTGGAGTATTAACACCAGGAAAAACATCTGTCCAAGTTATAGTTGGACCACATGTAGAATTTGTTTGTGATGAATTAAAGAGAATAGCTAAATAAGATATTCAATTCATCTTTACAACCTTAATCTAATTTTAAAATTAAACTTATTAAAATAATTATAGATAATCAAATAAAGGTAGAAAATAAATAGGAATAAAAACTAAAAGAGCTTAGGATCATTTCCTAAGCTCTTTTTATATCAAAATTATAAATTTTATTATCTATAATTATAATTCAAGTATATATTTATTTCTCCCACTTTCTTTTGCTTTATAAAGGGCTTTATCAACTTCTTCCAAAAATAAATAAGAATTTTGATCTTTGAGAATCGTAGAACATTTTATTCCCATACTAACTGTTATTTTTTTTAAATGAGAATCTTCATGTTTTATATTACAAGATACTAGTTTTTTTTGAAACTCATTTGCTAGACGTAAAGTTTCCTCTAAAGGTGTTTGATATAAAATAACCAAAAATTCTTCACCACCGTATCGCCCTATTACATCTCCTTCTCTTTTAAAAGTTTCATTTAAAAGCTTTCCTATGATTTTTAAAACGTCATCACCTTTAAGATGACCATATTTATCGTTATATTTTTTAAAAAAATCTATATCCATCATTATGAGAGTTAATATATTTTCCGTTCTTTTTGCACTTTGAAATAAGAGTTCATATTTTTCATCTAAGAATCTCCTTGTAGCTAACCCTGTTAAATGATCTATATAAGCTAGTTTTTCTAAAGCAATTTTTTGTTCTTCTATTTGAATCATAAGATTGTTAAATACTTCTATAACTTCATCTATTTCATTTTCTACACTGGGATATTTCAACAATTCATATTTTTTATTTTTTTTCACAGAAACAATATGTTTATAAAGTGACATAATAGGATCAACTAATTTTTCATTTAATCTATTTTTCATAAAAATAATAAATAAAACTAAAATTATAATGGGAATCAACCCAATTAAAAAACTTAATAGATATTCATCATAAATGTTATCATCAATTATCACCTTTATAATATAGGCTATTTCATGAACATTTTTCATATAAGGTACATAATAAACTCTTTTCCCATTTATTTTTTTTTCAGAATAAAAATCTGAATTTTCTCTATAAGTAATAATTTTTTTTATAAATTCACCATCATTTTCATTTGGAATATAAAGCTCTAATGATAAATTATTTTTTATTTCTAAATCAGATATATAATTTTTATCTATTTCTTCAAAAAATAAAAGATATCCAACAAAGTCTCCAGAACCATCATTTCGCAAAATCATATGAGAAAAAAACATATAGGCTTTTTTATTTATATCTATATATCCAGAGACTATTTTGGCACGATTTTTTCCTTTTGTCTGACTACTAAAAAAGTATTTTTTACCTTTCAATGATATAGCATTTTTTACATTTTTTCCAGAAATAGAATAATTAATTATTTCATTTTGTTTAGTATCGTAGATTCCTATATAATCTAAACCAAAGAGATTTAATGAATTTTCTGTAAATAGGTCTTTAAAAAAAATTTGATTCTCTTCCTTACTCGAAGATCCATCCATTTTCTGATATAGTGTTCCCCATTGAGCATTATCTTGCAGTATCGCAGTAAGGCTATCAAATTCTTGTGATGTCATTGAAATAAGTTTATTTATGTTTTGTTTGTGTCTTTCATTTTTAACTTTTTTTAATGTCGGTATAACAATTAATGCATATGAACCTATATAGGTGACAACCATAATAAATAAAAGAGAGAAGAAAAAATTTTTTGTAGTATTTATTATTTTTTTTTTCATTTAAATCCCCCATTATTATAATTTATGATAAGAAATTGTTAATATTTTTTTCTAAGTAATATGATAAACAATTTTAAATTTAAAGTTAGATTAATCAACTAAATAACATTTGTTTTTTATAAATATATCTACAATTATAGGAGAAAATTGTGTTCCTCTATTTTTTATTAATTCTTCTAAGCCTTCCCAATTATTTAATTTTTTCTTATAGGCTCTATCTGATGTCATAGCATGCCAAGAATCAGCTACAGATATAATTTGAGATAATAGTGGGATTTCATCACCTTTTAAACCACTTGGATAGCCTTTACCATCCCAACGTTCATGATGATATAAAACATATTTAGATACAGTCTGTAATGTTTCACTTTTTGATATTATTTTACATCCTATCTCTGGATGTTTTTTTATCAGATTAAATTCTGAATCACTTAGCTTTCCTGATTTATTCAATATTTCAGCAGGAATTATTATTTTCCCAATGTCGTGCATAATAGCAGCCCAGTATAAGTCCTCAAGTTTATTTTTATCCAAGCCTAATGCTTCACCTATTTTCATAGAATGTTTCGCCACAAGAACAGAATGTCCCTTTGTATAATCATCATGAAATTCTAAAGTGGCTATAAAAGATTGGACAATATCATTTTGCAGCATAGATTTATAATCACTATATTTTTTCACTCTATAAAATCCATTTGATAGATCTTGAATTAATTGCACTCTATTGATTAAATCATCCGAATAGCTTTTACTTGAACCTTCGCTTATATCTAAATTAAAACCACCAATGAATTTTTTATTTTTATAAACTCCTGCATAAATAGATTCCTTAATATTTTTTAATGATGAGTTTCCATATTTTAATTTTTTATTTATTTCGTTTTTATAATCTCTATTTACAACTATTTTATTAAAAGGGATTTTATAAAGATTTAGATCCTTATCCATTTTTTTTAATTCCTCTAAATCAAAACCTATGGAATCTATAAATTCTATTTTATCATCTTTGACAATATATGCACTCCCTAAATCATTTATATCAGATAGAGTAGATGCAATTCTAAATATTTCTTTTATAAAGGATTCATCACTATATTCAATTGGGCTCAACATTTTTATAGATAGATCAAATAAATGATTTATATTTTTGTTTATTTCATCTAATCTCAATTCTTTTTCCAAAAGTGCTTTTTTGTTATACTGTCCATCTTTTAAATTTTTTTTAATCATTTTAAATAATAAAATTGAGGTAAATAATATATAAATTAACCCTTTATATGTTTGCACAGTAGAGCGAAGAGATATGCTGTTGGTTATTAAATCGATGAGTTTATCGGAAAATACTATCCATGATACTCCAAATAATATATAATATGCCACAATTTTAAAAGCATTTTTTGATTGTCTATTCATAACGTCCCCCTAAATTATTATGATTTTATTTTTATAATTTAAGTATACTTCTTTTTAAAAGTTACTTGCAACTTAATAAATAGATAGTTATTTAATTAATTATTTAGTTAGTTATAATTTTTATTTTTAAAAGTATTTTTTTCATACATATAGAGATAATAAATTCAAAAATCAACTAATTAAAAGAGGATAGATAGTTTTGATATCAAACCTTCTTTGGGCGTAAAAAGTTATCTAAAAAATTATTATCATTCCATTATTTATAGTTTTGTAGTAAAATTATAATTATAAAATCACATAAAATATTTTAGGATGGAGGGAATTAAAGCTGATGATGGAGCAGAAGATCTTAGTGGATTCAAATCTTCAGAAGTTGTTGGAAGTCATTGTTTTGACAACATTCTCCAACATATAGATTTAGAGGGAAATCCCCTATGTAAACTAGGATGTCCTTTATCTAATACAATTACAAATGATGAAATTACACAGATTGAGGTTTTCCTCCAAAAGTCTTGAAAAATTAGCCATGTTGGATGAACTCACTCAGATTCCAAATAGAAGATATATTGAAAATTCAATAAATCTAAGATTTAATGAATTTTTGTTAAATGAAATAGAATTTGGAATTATTTTTTTAGATGTTGACCATTTTAAAGAATTTAATGATCACTATGGTCACGATATAGGTGATTTAATTCTAAAAACTGTATCAAAAACTTTTTCAAATAATCTTAGAAGTGGTGATACAATAGGAAGATTGGGAGGAGATGAGTTTATAGGAATATTCCCTGAAATTAATAAAGCAGAACTTAAAAAAATAGCTGAAAAATTAAAAGTCCTTGTAGAAAAAACTTATATAGAATTAAAAGATAAAAAAATCAATGTCACTATATCTGTCGGTGCTACATTAATAAATTCAAATGATACCATTAATAGCCTTATAAAAAGAGCCGATGACTTTCTTTATGCAAGTAAAAATAAAGGCAGAAATTGTATTACTACAGAATAAATTTATAACAAAATTGACTATGAATTTAAGAAATTATTCAAAAGTCTACTGAAGCCTTTAAATTAATGTAAAATTATATTACATTTTTCTGGAGGTTTTTTTATACTTGAAATATATAATTAAAGCTCAAAAACTATGATTTCTTTTATACTTCTATAATATACTCTATCTAAGATAAAGAGTGTTATAGGAGATTATATACGAAACCTATCCCTCTAGGTAAATATATTAAATATTAATAATAGATCTCCAGAACATCTTAAAGGAGTTCTTTAGAAAATCTTCTGAATATTTTTTTGGGTGTAATCTTAAATACAGAGCCATTCCATTACTAGAAGATTTCATATGGCATAGGAGATAATCAGCATCCATATCCATAATAATATCACTTCTATTAGCTTCATCAAAAATATCACATAAAAAGTTAAACTGATCTGTAACTGATTGCGTCCAGAGCTTTTCCATATACGGGGAGTTAGAAAACATCTCCATAAACATCTTTTTTTTAGGGTTTGCAAGGCTCCATCTAATTCTTGTGGACCAGAGAGCATAAAATTTTTCTCTAATATCTATGCAACCTTTCAGAGAGCCGAGCATATCCTCTTTCACCACTTTGTGTATTGAAAAAAAAACCTCATTTATGAGTTCCTCTTTGGAACTAAAATGATGATACATAGCACCGTTTGATACCCCGGAATATTTCACAATTGAAGCTATAGATGTTCCATCAAAGCCCATTTCTACAAACAATTCAAGAGCACCATTGATAATTTTTTCCTTACACTTTATATTTTCTTTCATTTTTTTACCCTCCATAAGGTATCTTAGATAGATAACAGAGTGAATTCTCTGTTTTTTTATCATTATACACTTTTTTATACTAAATAGATACATTTTTAAAGAGTATACTCTCTATAAATGTGTAAAAAATAGAATCAAGGGGGGATAAAGAGTTTTAATTAGAAAATAGCAACACTATAGAAATAAAATTAGGAGGAATTTGTTCATGAAAAGAAAGATTTTTGGGATTTTTTTGATTTTTGGGATATTTCTAGTATCTTCTGCCAAAGATATAAATATAGGAATTGTCCAGAGAGAAGTATCTGAAAAATTAAAAAACCAGCTAAATAAAAACTTAAAGGCCGAGCTAGATAAAAATTTTGAAAACACTCCCTTTAAGCCCTTTATAAAAAAAGAAATTTCAGCCAAAAATGGAGATATTAAAAGAGCCGTTTCCATGCTAGAAAATAACAGTGATATCGATGTAATTATTGTATTAAATGAAAATCCATCAAAACTTCTCGAAAATACTAGAAGCTTCAAAAAACTTGTGATAGCACCATTTTTTTATGGAGCTCATAATGAGGGACAGATTGAAAATTTAAATACCATTTCAACTGACTACAATTTACAAGAAGTAGTAGATACCTTAAATGAAACAAGGGAAACAAAAAAGATAGGAATACTTTATTCTAAAGAATTTTCCGAGACAGCAAAAACTTATGAAAAGAAGATAATAGATAAAAAACTTTTAGGAGATAAAAGTGTGACCTTAATTCCCCTTGAAGGAAAAAATGTATCGATCATATCTGAATCAGATGCTCTCATAGTTCTTTCAAACAATGATAAATCTCTTCAAAAAACTATGGAAAAAGCCTCAAAAGAAGGAATACCTAGTTTCTCGTTTTTCTTTTCGAAAGAAGATAATTCCGGTACTCTCATGGGTTATTCTAAACATGATGATGCCCAGAGAAGAATACGTGTTGCAGTAACAAATCTTTTAAAACATTATGAAAAAAGAGAGTTCTCTGAACTCACTTCTAGACTAGATTCATCTAGTCTAAATATAATATTAGATTACAGGGTAGCAAAAGCAGCAGATCTTTATATTAGAGATCTTTCATCTGAAAAAATAATAATCATCAACGAAAGTAAGTTTGGAGACATAGATCTAACAATTAAAGATGCCTTAACAAAGCTTCTTCGAAAGAATACAGATATAAAATCTAAAAAAGAAGAGTTAATATCAGGAAGCTACGATGTAAAAATAGCAAAAGCAGATACAAGGCCTGACCTTTCACTAACTATGGATTATCAAAAAAATGATGGTACTAGAGCTAAAAATGATTCTACAAGTGCAGAAAATTCTTTGAAGGGCGGATTCATCCTCAGTCAGATGATCTATAATGAAGAGGTCTTTTCCAATATCGATGTACAAAAAAAACTATATAATGCTGCAAAAGAAGAACTGAGACAGGAGCAAATAGCTCAGATTCAGAACCTTCTTACAGTTTATCTGAATACTCTCAAGTCATATGCAGGATTTGAAATAGAAGAGTATAATAGCAATCTTATAAAAAGATACTTGAATGTTGCTAAGATTAAATATTCAGTGGGAAGCTCAGGGCCGGAAGATATCTATCGTTTTGAAAGCGAACTAGCATCCTCTACAACTAATTTAGAGGAGTTAAGAAGTAATATCTTCTCTGGCAACTCAGATCTTAATAGACTATTAAATACGTCCATGGACAACTACTTTTCCATCGATGAAAAGGGTATAGGGGAGATCGTGGATCTTTCTATTTTTCAAAATTTTGGTGTTGAGCTAAACAAACCCTGGAAAATGACTGGTATAAAAAACTATTTCATTCAAAAAGGCATAGAAAATTCTCCTGAACTGAAAAGCCTTGATTTTCAAATAGAAGCAAAAAAAAGGAAATTAAAAACTGCAAAAAGAAAAAGATATCTTCCTAAAATTACAGCAAGTGTAAACTATGATAAAGATCTTAAAGACCCTTGGGGAGAAGGCTCTAGTAATACAAAAGCTGACCAGTACTGGACAGCAGGAGTTGGTGTTACCCTTCCTATCTACAGTGGTGGGGAGATAGAATATACGAAAAACCAGATAAAGTCTGAGCTAAAAAAACTAAAACTAGACAGAGAGGGAAAGGTCGCTAGTATTTCAAATAATATATCTAGCCAGTACGGTAAGATCCTTGGAAACTACAGAAAAATAAAATTGGCTAAAAAGTCAGTGGAAGCATCCAAAAAAAACCTAAAATTACAGGAAGATATGTATATAAATGGAAAAACAACCATAACAGATATAATAGATGCTAGAAATAACCTTATAAAAGCTGAACAGACAGCTGCTTCTATAAAATTTAATTACTATATATCCATGGTAGATATGGAAAAATTATGTGGAAAATATTATTTTGAATACAACGATACTGAAAAAGAGCAAACTGAAGTTTTATTGAGAAATTTAACCAGTTTAGATTAGGAGGATAGATAATGAAAAAGATTTTAATTGCTATACTTGTCATTTTTGCTCTAGGAGCTTGTGGCAAAGACAAAGAGGAAAGTGTTCAAATAGAAAAAAAACCAAGATCAGTTCGATATGTGATAGCAGCTGATAAAGGAGTGGAATATAGCAGAACTTTTTCTGGAAATATTATCTCTGAAATAGAATCAAAATTAAGTTTTAGAGTAGCTGGAACAATTGAAAATAAATATTTCAAATTAGGAGATTCTGTGAAAAAGGGACAGATTCTTGCTCAGTTAGACGAGGAAAATTATAAACTTAGTGTAGAAAATTCTCTTGCCCAATATGAACATTCCCTTGCAGGAGTAGCCCAGGCTGAGGCTAGGCTAAAAAGTGCTGAGGCTTCCTTTGTAAATTCAAAAAATGAATTTTCTCGTATGGAAAAACTTTATTATGATGACAATGTCTCAAAAAGTGACTATGATAATGCCAAGGCTAATAAAGATGTGACTGAAGCCCAGCTAACTGAATCAAAAGCCAGTAAAAATTCAGCTATAGCGAGCCTGAAAGCAAGCAACATGCAGCTAGCTCAAAACAAGCTAAACCTTGGATACACAAAGCTTATTGCTCCTCAAAATGGTTTCATAGTATCCGAAGACAGAGAAATAAACGAAACTATTACAGCGGGGACACCTATATATACAGTAAGTCTTGGAGATACTCTAGAAACAGAGACTTTTATACCTGAAAATCTTGTAGTAAACCTAAATAGAGGGCAGGAAGTAGCAATAGAAGTAAATGCTCTTCCTGGAAAAATTTATAGGGGAATAGTAAAGGAAATTGGATCATCATCTACAGGATATGGGAACAGCTTTCCTTTGAAAATCACTCTTCTTGAAAATGACAGTCAGATAAAACCTGGAATGTCTACAAAAATAACCTTTGACCTTTCCCATAAAAAGGACAGTCAAATAATCATTCCCCTAAGTGCTATAGAGCAGGACGCAGCAGGAAACAAATTTGTATATATTCTTACAAATATAGCAGAGGGAGTTGCCGCAGCTAAAAAAACTGTTATTACCCTAGGAAAAACATACTCTGAAGGAGTCGCTGTAATGGATGGAATTAAAACAGGTGATTATATCGTATCTTCAGGAGTTTCTCAGATAGCTGATGGACAAAAGGTAGCTATTCCTTCAAAAGAGGTGAGGTAGATGGATATTACTAATTTTTCTATAAAAAACAAAGTAACTACAATAATATTATATGTCATTATTATTTTTGCAGGAATAAAAGCATTTCAAAATATGCAAAAAGGGGAAGATCCTCCCTTCACAATAAAAGTAGCTACAATAACTACCCGTTGGCCCGGAGCCAGTGCCAATGAGATGTCAGAACTAATAGGTGATAAGATAGAAGAAGTAATTCAAGATATGGAAGAACTAGATTTTGTAGAGACTAAAAACTCCAAAGGTCTATCTACTACCTATGTAAACATAAAACCTGAATATAGGAATCTTCCCCCTATATGGGAGAAGTTAAGGAAAAAAATAAAATATAATGTAGAACCTTATCTTCCTAAAGGAGCTAGTATTCCAAATGTTAATGATGAGTTTGGAGATGTATTTGGTTCTATAATAATGGTCACAGGAGATGGATACAACTACCATGATCTAGCTGTGATAGGAGAAAATTTAAGAACTCAAATTTTAAAAAAGGTTCCTGAAGCAGGAAAGGTTCACCTCTATGGAGATCAACCTGAAAGG
>NBMF01000067.1 GCA_002084825.1 Fusobacteriia bacterium 4572_74 | reverse complement strand
CTTGAACACACCTATAACTAGCCTTAGTGGTGGTCAATCTAGAGCCCTTATGATTGCTGACGTTGCTATTTTGAGTAAATCACCAATTGTACTTATAGATGAAATAGAGAATGCCGGTATTGACAGAAAGAAAGCATTGGATCTATTGGTAGGAGAGGAAAAAATAGTTCTTATGGCTACTCACGACCCTATCCTGGCTCTTATGGGAGACAAAAGAATCATCATCAGCAATGGTGGTATAGACAAAGTAATGGAGATCACAGTTAAAGAGAAAGCTATCTTACATAAATTAGAATCTTTGGATGAGGTTATTCAGGGAATGAGAACTAAACTTAGATATGGTCAAGAATTAAAAGCAAATTTTGAAATAATAAAAAATTAGGAGGAATAAATATGCATGATGGATGCAATGGAAGTTTTGAAGATGGAAAACAAACAGTTGATAAGGTGAGAACGATGGGGTTTAGTATGCAACCTATGCCTATCCAAGCAGTTTTTAAATGTCATGAATGTAAAGAAGAAACAACAATGTTAACTATGGAACACACTTGTCCTCACTGTGGAATGGTATACGGTGTAACTCCTTGTCATGCCTTTGATATTAATAATATTATGGCAGCAGGAAAAAATTACTAAATTTTCATAAAAGTTTATCAGACAAAAAATAATTGGACAATATTTATACATATAAAAAGATGATTCCTATACTGTAATAGGAGTCATCTTTTTTATTATTTTATTTTTGTAATAAACTTTCATATAATAATAGTTCATTTCTTATATTTTTGGAGTTTTTAGTTAGTTATTTACTTTTTCATCTAATTTTTTCCCAGATTTAAATTTAATTATTTTTTTTGCAGAAATTGTGATTTCTTTCCCTGTTTGAGGATTTCTTCCTTTTCTTTCCTCTCTTTCAACTATTTTAAACTTTCCCCAGCCTGTAAATTTCACTTCTTTACCAGAGGTCAACAACTCCCCCACAAGATCCATGAAGGCATTTAGATTTGTTTCAGCTTCCATCTTAGTTTTAAAAGAACCTTTTTCTTTGTACAAAGAAACAAATTCTTTTTTACTTACAACCAATTTTTCCTCTACTTTTTCAACTGTATAGAAACATCTTTTAGGAGAAATAATTTTTTCTTCTTTTTTCAAAGCTTTTAGAGCTTTGGTAACCTCTTTACTCTCAACCTTCAAAATATTAGCGATATCCCCAGTCTTTAGTGGTTCAGATTTAAATAACAACTTTAAAATTTTTTCCTTCATAGGTTCACCCTCCATTTTTTTATATTTTAATATAATTATACCTCCATTTTACTCAATTGCAAGGGAGAAAAAAAATTAGTTGTTATTTAAGTGAAATAAGTATATAGTTACATTATGTAATACTAATGTTTGAGGAGGATTTTTATGGAAAATTTATATGATTTAATTATATTAGGTGGTGGCCCAGCTGGTTTATCTGCTGGTCTTTATGGTGCTAGGGGAATGATGAAAACACTAATAATCGAGAAAAATATGATGGTAGGAGGTCAAATTTCTACTACATCTGAAATTGAAAATTATCCTGGTGGAATGATATCCGAATCGGGTGTTGAACTTACAATGAGGATGAGAAGTCAAGGTTTGAATTTTGGATGTGAATTTAAGACCGATACCATTGTTAATCTTGATTTGGAATCTAAAATAAAAACTTTAACTGGTGAATCAGGAATAGAGTATAAAGCTAAGTCTGTTATCCTTGCTACTGGAGCATCTCCTAGATTAGCTGGTGCCCCTGGTGAAAAAGAATATACTGGTAGAGGAGTTTCATATTGCGCTACTTGTGATGCATTCTTCGTGAAAAATTTAGAGGTATTTGTCATTGGAGGCGGAGATACTGCTGTAGAAGAGGCTATATTTTTAACTAAATTTGCTAAAAAAGTAAATATAGTCCACAGAAGAGATAAATTAAGAGCTGCCAAATCTATCCAGGAAAAAGCATTTAAAAATGATAAGATAAACTTTATCTGGGATACGGTTGTTGAAGAGATGAAAGGAGATCCCATTAAAGGTCTTGAAAGTATCGTTTTAAAAAATAAAATCACTGGAGAGGTTACAGAACATAACGGTGGAGATAAACCAATCGGTATATTTGTTCTAGTTGGAAATATTCCAAATACGGAATTATTTAAAAATAAATTTGTAGTTAACCCCGGTGGATTCTTAATCACAGATGAAAAAGCTCTAAATGTAAAGCTTTCATCTACTGGAGATAATTTGGAAGGTGTATATGCTGCAGGCGACTGTAGAGAAAAATTATTATACCAGGTTATTACTGCTTCTGCTGATGGGGCTATAGCCGCTGTAGCCAGCGAGAAATATGTAGAAGAAAAATTTAACTAATATATCTATAATATTAATGTTTTGTGACCTATTAAATACAGAGGTCAAAATCAGATTTAAATTTATTTGAAGAGGTGGAATATGAAAAAATTATTATTGATAGGATTGTTAGTAGGATCTGCTACTACAGCCATGGCAGATAAGTATATAGAAACAAGGATTGGCTTAAATAGTTTTGGTACATATAACGATGATGGTTCTAGTATTGTAAAAAAATATAAAACTAAAGGTATAGGAGTAGATTTTGCAGCTGAGCTGATGAATTCTGTGAATGATAACCTATATCTAGGTACCGGTATCGCCTACCAAATCAATCAAGAGAGTAAATATCACAACGATCCTTTATTCAGATCAATCCCAGTTTATGGTGCATTAAAATATAAAATTGGATATTTAGAAGATTCTTCTTGGGAAACTTTCTTTAAAGCCAATCTCGGTTACTCATTTAATATAAAAGACGGAGGAGATCACACTCCTAAAGATGGACTCTACTATGCCCTTGGTGGCGGAATAGAAAACGATGGTGTGGTATTAGAAGTTTCATATCAAGATACCCGTTCTAAAGTAAATAAAACCAACTATGACTATTCTAGATTGACATTTGGAATTGGTTACAGATTTAGATAAAAAAGGAGTCAAGCAGTATTTTTACTGGTTGACTCCTTTTTTTATCATAAGTTTATTTTATATTTTTTAAGACCAATGCTGTTCCCATTCCTCCACCAATACAAAGGGATGCCAGTCCAAATTTAACTTCTCTTTTTTTCATTTCATGAATAAGGGTCGTAGTAATCCTATTTCCACTTGCTCCTACAGGATGTCCCAAGGCTATAGCTCCTCCATTTACATTAGTTTTATCCACAAACCAATCCATAGTAACATCATGTTGTCTAGTTAATTCTGTCATTACTCCTAGAGATTGAGCTGCAAAGGCTTCATTTAACTCCAATAATTCCATCTCTTTTAGTTCCATTCCAGCTTTTTTTAACGCATTTTTTATAGCAGGAACTGGACCCATTCCCATAATAGATGGGTCTACTCCTCCTTGTCCTGTAGCTACTATCTCTACCAAAGGAACAAGATTATATTTTTTTATCGCTTCTTCTGAAGCCACTAACATTACACTCGCTCCATCATTTATTCCAGAAGAATTCCCTGCTGTTACTGTACCATCTTTTTTGAAAACAGTTCTTAATTTTCCTAATTTTTCTAAATTTGTTTTTCTATTTGGATGTTCATCTGTATCAAAAATTGTAGTTTCTCTTCTAGATTTTACCTCTACAGGTACTATCTCACCTTTAAACTTACCGCTATCTATGGCAAGTATGGCTCTTCTTTGAGATTCCATAGCAAAGGCATCTTGAGATTCCTTGGACAAATTATATTTTTCAGCTATATTTTCAGCTGTAACTCCCATATGATATCCTCCGAAAGCATCTGTAAGAGCATCACAAACCATATGATCTACAGTTTGAAAGTCTCCCATTTTATGCCCAGATCTAGTAGAACCAGGAATTAAATATGGTGCTTTAGACATGGATTCCACTCCTCCAGCCATTATCAGATTAGCTTCTCCAGATTTTACAGCATTATATGCTAACATCACAGCTTTCATTCCACTTCCACAAATTATATTAACTGAATATGCTGGAACCTCCACTGGAACTCCTCCGTCTATAGCAGCCTGCCTTCCTACTCCTTGTTTTTGACCAGCTGAAAGCACATTTCCTAATACTACTTCATCCAAATTTTTAGGATCTATCTTCGTTTCTTCAATTATATTTCTTATAACTGCTCCACCCAATTGTGCTGCTTTTACACCACTTAAACCTCCCATAAATTTACCCACTGCTGTTCTTTTAGCCGAAACTATATATACTTTTGACATATCAACACCCCTTATAAAAAACCATTTTACATAAGTGAATTATGTAACTATATGTTTTTTTTTTTTCAAACCTTTCTCATTTAGTAGCACTGCTCCCTATTCAAGGAGCAGCTTAAGAAAGAGAGAGTCTTATAATCTCATTCCACCATTTGTACTGAGAGTATGTCCTGTTACATAACTGGCATCATCACTTGCTAAAAATAATGCAACCTTTGCTATCTCTTCTGGTTGACCTAATCTACCTAACATCGTTTTTTTAGCAAATTTATCCAATAATTCCTGTGGAACTGTCTTTAATATATCAGTCATTACATAACCCGGAGCTATTGCATTTACTCTTACCGCGTCACCTTTTCTAGCAAATTCTTTTGCCCAAGTTTTAGTTAACCCAAGAACCCCTGCCTTAGTAGCTGCATAGTTAGCCTGACCTACATTTCCATATTCTCCTACTACCGATGAAATATTGATTATAGATCCTGACCCTTTAGTCATCATATGAGGTCCTATAAATTTAGTCAGATTAAATACACCTTTTAAATTAACATCTATTACCACATTCCACATATCATCTGTGATTTTATGAGTAAGTGCATCTCTAGTTATCCCTGCATTGTTTACCAAAACATCTATCTTTCCATATTTTTCTACTGCATAATTAAATAATGTTTCACAACCTTCTGGATCTGTTACATTGAGTTTATAACCCTCAACATTTTCTGCTGTATAAGTTAAATCTCCCATATCTGCCGCTATTACTTTTGCTCCATTTTTAGCAAATAATTTTGACATTTCAGCACCTATTCCATTAGCTCCACCAGTCACAACACATATTTTCCCTTTTAATCTCATTTTTT
>NBMF01000066.1 GCA_002084825.1 Fusobacteriia bacterium 4572_74 | reverse complement strand
TATATATATATATGATCAGCAATAGTATATAATTGTTATATATATAATAATTAAAAATCAAACTCTATTTTTAGTTGTTTTATATTTTTACTTATGAAAATTTAAAATTTTATATGGTAAAATTATTTTTTAAAAATTATTTTTTTTTAATATTAAGTGTTTTAAAATTCGTTTTAATAGATATAGTTGTACTGAAAAAATATTATTAAATCTCATAAAAATAACTTTAAAGTTATAAAAATGTGATTTTTGTAGAGGAGATTAATTTTGATTATTAGAATTTATGTGCTATATTTATAGTTGTATATACCTTAATGATATATATGGACTAAGCAAAAATTAATGATAAGGGAGGAAAGAATGGGAAAGTTTATTTTTAAACGATTGGGTCAAATGTTATTTACGTTGTATATAGTTATTACAGCAACTTTTTTCTTGATGCACGCTATTCCTGGGGGACCTTTTACAAGGGAAAAACCATTACCACCAGCAGTAATAGCAGCATTAGAGGCTAAATTCAACATGAATGCACCACTCCACGTACAATATTTTGATTATATGAAAGGGGTATTTAGTTTTGATTTCGGACCTTCGTTTCAAAAAGTAGGAGTAAATGTAATCGATCTAGTAAAAGCCGGCTTGCCTATATCTGCAAGGGTAGGAGGAACAGCTGTATTAGTGGTACTCATAATAGGTATACCATTAGGAATAATATCAGCGATGAAAAAAAATAAATGGGAAGACTATGTGGTAACTGTTATAGCTACTTTAGGAGTTACAATCCCAAGTTTTGTAATAGCAACTATGATCATATATGTATTTAGTGGAAAATTAGGTATACTACCATCTTATGGTCTCACTTCCTGGAAACATTATATTGGACCAGTAATAGCTCTCTCTGGATTTTCTTTAGCTTTTGTATCTAAGCTGACCAGATCATCTATGTTAGAAGTGTTACAACAAGATTATATTAGAACAGCTAGAGCCAAAGGTTTATCTGAGTTTGTAGTAATTGGTAAACATGCTCTTAAAAACGGATTATTACCAGTAGTTACCTATGTAGGACCTATGGTAGCGGGAATTTTAACCGGCTCATTTGTTATCGAAAAAATATTTGCTATACCTGGAATGGGAAAATATTTCGTAGAAAGTGTAGGAAATAGAGACTATACAGTTATCATGGGAGTAACAATTTTTTATGCAGGATTTTATATCATTATGGTATTTTTAGTAGATATCATCTATGTATTGATAGATCCTAGGATTAAGTTACATGATTAAGGGGGAAAATATGGATAATAGATGGGAAAAAGCATCGGAGGAAATAAAAGGTGAGAAGAAGACCAGACCTAGTCTTACATATTGGCAGGATGCTTGGAGAAGGTTAAAACAAAATAAACTATCGATGATAGGATTAGTCATAATAATTTTATTGTTTATAACAGCAATTTTTGGACCTATGATGTCTAGATTTAGTTATGAAGACCAAGATCTGAAATTTGGAAATATAGCTCCTAGATTTGATATATATGAAGTAGATAAATCCAACTATATATATGTACATCCAGAATATAAGTTATTTACTGTAACTTCTGATGGTAAATTGTTGGATTCATTGAAACCTGTTAAAAATGACATTATGAATTCACAAAAAATTTACGAAGTAAATGGGAAACAAGTAGTAATGGATTATAAAAATGCTAAATTATCTATGAAAAATCCAGGTATTCAAAAATATAAAATATTGGTAGATAATAAGGAAACAGAAATAAAAAAGAGGGTTTTTAATAAAACTTATTTCTTTGGGACTGATTCCCACGGAAGAGACCTTTTTATAAGGGTACTCTATGGAGCTAGAATATCACTTACGGTAGCAGTGGTAGCTACTCTGGTAAATTTCTTTATTGGAATCTTTTATGGTGGGATATCTGGTTATTTAGGTGGAAGGGTAGACGCAATAATGATGAGAATAATGGATATAATAAGTACAATTCCATTACTTTTATACGTAATCTTACTTATGGTAATTATATCTCCAGGATTAAAAACAATTATAATAGCCATGGGGCTTACCTTCTGGGTAAGGATGGCAAGAATTGTAAGGGGTCAAACTCTTAGTATAAAACAACAAGAATATGTTATGGCTGCAAAAACTATAGGAGCCAAAAATTTTAGAATACTTAGTAGACATATCATCCCAAATGCAATGGGACCAATCATTGTATCACTGACTATGATGATACCAAATGCAATATTTACAGAATCATTTTTAAGTTTTATAGGACTTGGAGTAAGTGCACCTCAAGCATCATGGGGAACATTGGCCAGTGATGCACTAGCAGGAATAAGAAGTTATCCATATCAATTGTTTTTTCCATCATTTGCAATAAGTATAACAATGCTTGCATTTAACTTTTTAGGAGATGGACTTAGAGACGCATTAGATCCAAGATTAAGAAAATAGGGGGGAGAACATGGAAAAAATAATTGAACTTAAGGACGTAAAAACTTCATTTTTTACCCACCTAGGAGAAGTCCAGGCTGTAAGAGGTGTAAGTTATAGTTTAAATAAAGGTGAAGCCTTAGGAATTGTAGGAGAGTCAGGAAGTGGAAAGAGTATTACTTCTATGTCTATAATGAGATTACTACAATATCCAGGAGTTGTAAAAAATGGTGAGATAGTATTTAAGGGTGAAGATCTTTTAAAAAAAAATAAAAAAGAGATGATGAATATAAGAGGAAATGAAATAGCTATGATATTTCAAGATCCAATGACTTCATTAAATCCTGTGTATACTGTGGGAGATCAAATTATGGAGGCTATTAGAAAACATCAAAATGTATCTAAAGTTGAAGCCCTAGAAAAAGCCCTTGATATGCTAAAATTAGTAGGGATACCTGATCCGGTAAAAAGAATAAAAGCGTATCCTCATGAATTTAGTGGAGGAATGAGACAAAGGGTAATGATTGCTATTGCTCTTTCATGTGAACCAGATCTGCTTATCGCTGATGAGCCGACTACGGCATTAGATGTTACTATACAAGCTCAAATATTAGATCTTATGAAAGAATTAAAAGATAAATTAAATACATCGATAATCTTAATAACCCATGACTTAGGTGTAGTGGCTGATGTTTGTTCTAGAGTATTGGTTATGTATGGTGGACTTATTATGGAAGAAGGAAAGGTAGAAGATATATTCTACAATCCAAAACATCCATATACAGTAGGGTTATTAAAGTCTATACCTAAGATAGAGAATAAGGAAAGATTAATACCTATCGATGGAACGCCGCCGGATCTATTGCATCCACCAAAGGGATGTCCGTTTGCTGCAAGATGTGAACATGCTATGAATATATGTATGGAGGAGCAGCCAGAATTTTTTCACTGTGGAGAAGGGCATAGATCTATGTGTTGGTTACTTCATCCAGATTCTCCTAAGACAGAATTAAATGGAGGGGTAAGGTAGATGGATAATAAAAATGATAATACTCTGATAGAGGTGAAAAATCTAAAAAAATATTTTTCCAAAAATACAGGTTTTTTCAAGAAAAAGATGGAGCATCTAAAAGCTATAGATGGCATTAGTTTTTATATAAACAAAGGTGAAACTTTTGGACTGGTAGGGGAATCAGGGTGTGGAAAATCTACAACTGGAAGAACTATAATAAGACTCTATGATGTAACTGGTGGAGATATAATATATGATGATGTAAATATAAGTCACCTGAATGAAAAAGAGTTAGAGCCTTACAGAAGAAAGATCCAAATGATCTTTCAAGATCCGTATGCATCATTAAATACTAGGATGACAGTAGGGGATATCATAGGAGAACCTCTGGATATCCATAATCTAGCAAAGGGTGAAGCAAGACAGAAAAGAATATATGAATTATTAGATACTGTAGGATTAAGTAAAGAACATGCCAGTAGATATCCTCATGAATTTAGTGGAGGACAAAGACAAAGGATAGGAATAGCTCGTGCACTGGCTGTAGAACCAGAATTTATAATCTGTGATGAGCCTATTTCAGCATTAGATGTATCCATCCAAGCTCAGGTAGTAAATATGTTGGATGATCTACAAAAGAAATTAGGTTTGACCTATTTATTTATAGCTCATGATCTATCCATGGTAAAGCATATTTCCGATAGGATAGGGGTACTTTATCTTGGGAAGATGATGGAAATAGCAAAATCAAATGTTCTCTATGATAAACCTATTCATCCATATACAAAAGCATTACTTTCATCTATACCTATCCCAGATCCAGAACTGAATGCTAAAGTGGACAGAGAAATATTAAAGGGAGATGTGCCTAGCCCATTGAATCCTCCTAGTGGATGCAGATTTAGAACTAGATGTAAATATGCAGAGGCAATTTGTGGTGAGAAAGAACCATTATTAGAAGAAATAGCTCCCGGAAGGATAGTAGCTTGTCATTTTTCCAGGGAATTTTATGAGGGAACAAAAAAATAAAGGATTTTATAGAAATAATGGGTACAATGATTTATCGTTTTAATGATGTTTTTTTTAGTAACAGTGTTTATCAATTTATTTGAGGAGGAAATTTATGAAGAAAATTTTTTATGTAGTTACACTTCTGATGGCAGTATTACTTACTGCTTGTGGAGGGAAAAAAGAAGAAGTGGAGGATACCGGTGCAGCAGTAGTTGAACAGAAGGTAGAACAGGTAATGACATTTAACCTAGGAGCAGATCCAAAATCTGTGGATCCTCAACTGAATTCTGCAACAGATGGTGGGATAGTAATAAACAATACTTTTGAAGGCCTTATGAGGACAGATGTCAATGGGAAATCACAGCCAGCAGGAGCGGAATCTGTAGATGTTTCGGATGATAAATTGACATATACATTCCATCTCAGAAAAGACGCTAAATGGTCTGATGGAAAACCTGTAACAGCAGCGGATTATAAATATGCTTGGTTAAGAGCATTAGATCCAGCGGTAGCTTCGGAATATTCATTCCAACTTTACTATATCAAAGGTGGGCAGGATTTTTTTGAAGGAAAAGGTACTAAAGAAAATGTAGGTTTAGAAGCAGTAGATGACTTTACTTTTAAAGTGACGTTAAGAGCTCCTACAGCATATTTCTTAGATCTTTAGGGAAGATGCAGTAGTTCAAAAGCCAGAAGGATGGGCAAAGGATCCTAGTATCACACTTTCAAATGGTCCATTCAAGATTTCTGAATATCATATGAATGATAAGATTATCTTAGTTCCAAATGAATACTATTGGAATAAAGACAGTGTTAAATTAAAAAAGATCACTATGACTATGATAGTTGATATTAGTACAGCTATGACAGCATATGATAGTAATGAATTGGATGTATTGATTACAGTACCTACTCCAGAAATTCCAAAGAGACAAGTGGAAGATCCAACTTTCCATATAGTACCTTACTTAGGAACATACTATTATATCTTTAATGTAGACAAAGCACCAACTAACGATATCAATGTAAGAAAAGCACTTACTTTAGCTATCGACAGAGAACAAATTGTAGCGGAAGTTTCTAAAGGTGGGCAGCAACCAGCTACGGGATTTGTTCCAACTGGATTAGTAGATTCACAAGGAAATGACTTTAGAACAACTGCAGGAGATTATGGAATTTCAACTACTGCTGATGTTGAAAAAGCAAAGGAATATTTAGCTAAGGCTGGATACCCAAATGGTGAAGGAATGGCTCCAGTTGAGCTTATTTACAACACAAGTGAAGGACATAAAGCAATTGCTGAAGCAATTCAAGAGATGTGGAAGAAGAACTTAGGAATCGAAGTTAACTTAGTAAATCAAGAGTGGGCTGTATTCCAAGATACTAGACATGTTGGAAACTTTGAAGTGGCAAGAGCTGGATGGATTGGAGACTACAATGACCCTATGACATTCTTAGATCTATGGACTTCTTACTCTGGAAACAATGATGCACAATGGAATTATACTAAAGGTGATTTTCCTGAAAATAAGAAATTTGATGCATTGATTGAGAATTCAAAAATAGCTCAAGGTACAGACAGAGATAAAGATCTTTATGGTGCAGAAAAAATTCTAATGGATGAATTGATCACTATGCCTATCTATTATTACACAGGTGTAATAATGGTTAAAGATAAGATCAAGAACTGGGAAAGAGATATCTTAGGTACTTGGTACTTTGGAATTTTTAAATCCCATTGATACCTATCTTTATTATAATAATCTACAAAATGATTTATAATTTTTTCAACATCTTTTATACTTTTAGCTTTACTTAAATCAACGTGACTTTCATGTGTCCAAAGAATGACTCTATTGGAGCATTATCCCAACAATTTCCTTTTCGCGACATTGATTGTCCTATCCCTTTATTTTTTAATAATTTTTGAAAT
>NBMF01000065.1 GCA_002084825.1 Fusobacteriia bacterium 4572_74 | reverse complement strand
CCTCTTTTGAATTCAGATACTGCTTGCTCTACGTTAGTAGTTACAGTTCCAGATTTAGGATTAGGCATTAAACCTTTAGTTCCTAAAGTTCTACCTAATTTCCCTAACTTAGGCATCATATCTGGTGTAGCGATTACTATACGTATTTTTTAGCTTTTTTATTTGCCATTATTACTTTTCCTCCTTATGTGGCTTAAGCGAACTCACGTCCTACCACTTAATTATCAACAATGTGATATATATCGAAATTTAAAATGTCGAATTAAAATTAACCTTCTATTTTAATTCCCATTGATCTTGCAGATCCTGCAATAATACTCATAGCTGCTTCTAATGACCCAGCGTTTAAGTCTACCATTTTAGTTTCAGCAATCTCTTGAACTTGTGCGCTAGTTACTGTTCCAGCAACGTCAGTTTTTGAATTTGCTGCTGCTGATTTTATTCCAGCTGCTTTCTTTAATAAGTCTGATGCAGGTGGAGTCTTTAATACAAATGTGAAAGATCTATCAGAATAAACTTTGATCTCTACTGGTATTATGAATCCCATCTTATCATTAGTTTTTGAATTGAATGCTTTACAGAATTCCATAATATTTACACCATGTTGACCTAATGCTGGTCCAACTGGTGGTGCTGGATTTGCTTTCCCTGCCTGTAATTGTAATTTAATTAATCCGATTACGTCTTTTGCCATTTTTTGCTACCTCCATAATTTCCTTGTGGTTTTAATGATTTACTCTCCCACCTTTGAAAAGATCTAGTTATTCTAATTAAGACATTACTTTCTTAACTTCGTCAACCCCAATCTCTACAGGAGTCATTCTACCAAACATATCTATCATTATTTTTACTTTTCCATGTTCTAAGTCAATATTGTTAACTTCTCCAACACTTCCAACAAAACCACCCTCAAGCAGTTCTACCATATCCCCAAGTTTGAAATCTACTATAATTTCTTCCTTAGGTTCAGGTTTTTCCTCTCCTTCTTCTCCTAAGAATCTAAGAATAGTTACTACTTCCTCATCTTCCATAGGGATAGGATCAGATCCAATACCAACAAATCCTGTTACACCGTTAGTGTTCCTAATTACATACCATGCATCAGAATCAACACTATACCATATACCCTCATTCGTCTCTTCTCTAACTGCTTCCATTTCTATCATCACATAACCTGGAAATAATTTTCTAAAAACAATTTTTTCTTTACCGTTTTTAATTTCTTTTATTTCTTCTTCAGGAACCACAATTCTAAAAACTTTATCTGTTAATTCAAGTGTCTGAATTCTTTTTTCTAAGTCAGCTTTTACTTTTTTTTCATAACTGGAATATGTATGAATCATATACCACTTTTTTTCTATTGTTCTTTCCATAAATTACCCTCCAAAAAAGGTACCCATCATACTAAGTATCCTCGAAGCTATCACATCAAAAGCACCTACATAGATACTTACCGCGACACTCATAGCTGCAACAAGTAATGTTGACTTAACAGTTTCATCTTTGCTAGGCCACACAACTTTCTTATATTCAGTTTTAACGTTCTGTAACAAAATATTCATATTAACCACCTTAAAAATATAAAATGGCAGTCCAGTAGGGACTCGAACCCTAAACCCACGGTTTTGGAGACCGTTACTCTACCAATTGAGCCACTGAACTGCATGTTGTTAAGCTATGTTTTTCCAAGAATTATTTCTTAGTTTCTTTATGCACAGTTACTTTTTTATCCCACTTACAGTATTTTTTCAATTCAATTCTACCATCCGTGTTTTTTTTGTTTTTAGAAGTACTATAGTTTCTTCTCTTACATTCTGTACATTCCATTAAAATGTTTACTCTCATTTCTTTACACCTCCACTCATCATATCGGAATTACTATCCTCCCACAACTTAATTGTGGTGCATGAGCCAAAAATTCGCTCACAAACACAGATAATGATATCATGCATAGTATAAAAAGTCAATATTTTTCAAACTTTTTTTATATCTTTTTTGTATTATTCTTATGATCTCCAACTCTTCTTTTTAAAACCCACGTTTCCTCGTGGTTTCTCATATGTTTTTTAATTTTAAAAATTAAAAGAACCCTTGAAAATATCAAGGGTTCAGAGAGAGTTATGAAAAAGTTACTACTTTCATATGTGAACAATACCACTTTCGTTTGAGAATTTTATTAGAAAAAAATTAATTTAATATTAATTTTTACCAAAAATTATACCCCAAGGTCAAAGACACCATCTCTAGATTATCTTTTCCACTAGGATTGTTTTTCACTTCAGAGATTGAGTAAAGGAGTTCCCCTTGGAAAGAATTCAAAAATTCTACTCCTACTCCTACAGCTCCATAGGCAACCCCTTCAGCTTCAGATTTCCCATTATAGTTCGTATCATCATTTACCACAAAGTTTTTTCCTAGTCTAGCTACCACATATGGTTTCACAGCTACTGGTATGATATTAAATTTGGCAAATACATATATAGGAACTAAATCATATCCAACATTTTCTTGTACAGAAGTATTATCATATTTTAAATTTCCATTATAAGCTATGCCAGCTCCTAAATCTACAAAGCCTAAAAATCCCTGACTAAGCTCCAACCCAGCATTGTAGCCTGACTCTTCCATATCTTTACTTCTTGTACCTTGAAGAACCCCACCTTTTACCCATAGGTCTAATGCCAAAGCATTCAACGACATTACAACAAACATCAATACAACTAAAATTCTTTTCATAAACGATTCCTCCCTTTTTCTATTTCACTACTATATTCACTATTCTTCCTGGAACAATTATTTTTTTCACTATAGTTTTCCCTTCTGTAAATCTAATCACATTAGGAGCCGCTAAAGCTAAAATTTCCAATTCTTCTTTTGTAATAGTTCTAGAAACATCCAAAGTCGCTCTCAATTTACCATTTACCTGCACACCTATCTGCACATCATCAGTGATAGTCAATTCTTCCACATGAATCGGCCAATCCATTTCAAATAAATGCCCTGTTTCTCCTAATTCTTTCCATAATTCATCAGTAATATGAGGAGCAAACGGTGATAACATGATTATCATAGTTCTTACAGTTTCTGTAAATACTTTTTTAGATTCACTAGTTATTTCACCTTTATCTAATATATTAGCCTTGAAATCCTGCAACTCATTGATAAGTTCCATATTAGCCGCAATAGATGTATTAAAATGATAGTTATCTTCGATAGATGCTGTTACTTTTTTTATCGTTTGATGTAACTTCCTAATCACATTTTTATCAGCTTTAGAAACTTTCTCTAAATCTATACTGCCTGTTTCTAAATATCCTTTATTTTCTACAACCATTCTCCAGACTCTATTCAAGAATCTCCATGATCCAGCCAATCCATTTTCATTCCACTCTAATTCTTTTTCTGGCGGTGCAGCAAACATCGTGAATAATCTAGCAGCATCTGCTCCGTATTCATTAATTATGTGTAATGGGTCTACCCCGTTATTTTTAGACTTAGACATTTTTTCCACCTTCACAACCAGTTCTTCACCTGTAGCTTTAGAATATGATTTTTCATTTTTTATCTCAGTTTCATCTGGGTATAGGTACTTTCCTGTACTCTTTTCATAGTATGATGGTCCTAACACCATCCCTTGAGTTAGTAGTCTCTTAAAAGGTTCATCTGTAGATAACAATCCCATATCTCTAAGAACCTTATGAAAAAATCTAGAATATAACAGATGCATTACGGCATGTTCTACTCCTCCAATATATTGATCCACAGGAGTCCAGTTATCAGCTATATCTTTGTCAATAGGTAAATTTGTATTCTTAGGATCACAATATCTCAAGTAATACCAAGATGAATCTACAAAAGTGTCCATAGTATCCGTTTCCCTCTTTGCAGGTCCTCCACACTTCGGACAAGTTGCGTTTTTAAATTCTTCGGACATTTCCAATGGGTTTCCATTTCCTGAAAATTCAATATCCATAGGTAGTTTAACAGGTAGATTTTCATCTGATTCCATTACTATTCCACATTTATCACAGTAAATAGCTGGAATAGGAGTTCCCCAATATCTTTGTCTAGATACTCCCCAATCTTTTAATCTATATTTTACTGTTCTTTCTCCAAATCCTAACTCTTCTACATATTCCGCCATCTTAGTTAGTGCTTCTTTAGAAGACATACCGTCAAATTTATCAGAATTTGTCATTACACCTTTCCCAACAAATGGATCTTTCATCTCCCCATAATTCATAAGCACATAGTCAGCTATCCAAAGTTCTACTTTTTCTCCATTTACTGGATTGATTAAATATCTACCTGTGAATACTCCATTTTTTTCTTTCCCCTCTGCAGTTCTAGCTATCATATCTTCATTTTTCATAGCCTCTACTGCATCTTTAATCTCAGGTTTCTCAACTAAAATATCGACCACCATCGGATGTTCTGGAGCTATTACACAATACGTAACACCGAATAGAGTGTCTATCCTTGTGGTAAACATCGATAATTTTTCATCAGATCCTTCCAAATCAAAAGTTATCTCAGTACCAAAAGATTTCCCTATCCAATTTTTTTGCATGGTAATTACTTTTTCCGGCCACCCTTCTTTTATCTCTTGGTGTCCTTTTAATAATTCATCTGCATATTCAGTTATCTTAAAGAACCATTGAGTTAACTCTTTTTGAATTACATCTGTGTCTCCATGTCTCCAGCACTTACCATCTACTACTTGCTCATTGGCCAACACAGTATCACACTTTGGGCACCAGTTAACTGTAGATTTTTTTCTATAAACTAAGCCATTTTCATACATTTTTTTAAAGATCCATTGATTCCACTTATAATAATCTGGTTTATAAGAAGCTATCTCCCTATTCCAGTCATATGAAAACCCTAACATCTTCAATTGTTCCTTCATATATTCTATGTTTTTTACTGTCCACATGGCAGGATGTGCACCATTTTGAATAGCTGCATTTTCTGCTGGCAGCCCAAACGAATCCCATCCCATTGGATGAAGAACGTTATAACCTTTCATAGTTTTATATCTAGCGATAACATCACCTATAGTATAGTTTCTTACATGCCCCATATGTAATTTTCCTGATGGGAAGGGTAACATCTCTAACACATAGTAGTTTTCTTTTCCTTCCACTTTATTTTTTGTTTCAAATATTTTTTTTTCATCCCATGTTTTTTGCAAGTTTTTTTCTATTTCATTAAACATATATTCTCTCATCTACTACGCTCCTACTCTATATTTATTATATTTTTATTTATATCACAAAGGATTAAATTAGGTAGCAACCTAACTTAATCCTTTGTATGTATCCAGCCATAACTCACTTTTTCTTTTTATCCTTTGAATGGCATTATCGATGGCCTTTACTTTTTCCCCCATTTTTTCCGCAATTTCTTTATATGGATATCCCTTCACCATATATTTAAAAACAGAAGTTTCTAATGGACTCAATTTTCTCTCCAGATAATTTTCTAATCCATCCATCTGCTCCTTAGATAGAGCTAGTTCTTCTGGATTATATGACTGATACGATTTTAATCCCTTAAAATACTCTACCTCTCTATTGGTCTCTTTATTCTCGTTTTCTATACCAATAGATGTATTCAACGCTTTATTTTTGTTGGAGTTGGCTTTTTTTATAGCCGTAATTATCTGCCTTTTCACACAAATTGTGGCAAACGTTTTAAATGATGCAGCCTTTTCAGTGTCATATGCTCTAATAGCTTTTAATAGTCCAATCATTCCTTCTTGAATAAGATCATCTCTTTCGGCACCCAGTAAAAAATAGTTCTTGGCATTCATCATAACAAAACCTTTATAGTTTTCAACTACCATCCCTACAGCTTCCTCGTTTCCACTTTTTGCTTCCTCTAATATTTCTTCAGTAACTTCAAATCTCACTTTCAAAATGTTTACCTCCGTTAAGATCCTATTAAAGATAATCTTCTATTAATATTATTATCGATTTTTTGATATTTCTGATAGTAGAATTCCACCTGCAACCGATACATTCAATGAGTTTATCTTACCTTTCATAGGTATTTTTATTAAAACATCGCAATGCTCTTTTACTTTCTTCCTTATACCAAATCCCTCACTACCTAAAACTAAGGCTGTTTTAGAAGGGTAGTTTTCCTCGTGATAATATTTTTTTGCACTTCCTTCTGCTCCGTAGATCCAGAAATCGTATTTTTTTAGTTGATCGATTGTTTCAGCTATATTTTTTACCTTGATTATATTTACATACTCAATAGCTCCTGTAGATGTTTTTACTACAGTTTCGTTTATCTTTACCGAGTTTCTTTCCGGTATTATTATTCCCTTAACACCAAAAATTTCTGCACTTCTAATAAGTGCACCAAAATTTCTAGGATCCTGTACTCCATCTAAGATAAGCACAGTAGATTTTTCTTCCTTCACAGCACTCTCTAAAAATTCTTTAAAAGTTATATAGTAGTCATAATCACTTATATAAGCCACCACTCCTTGGGAATTTTCAATTTTTTTCTTACTTGCTTTAACAATTATATTTTTCTTACTAGCTTTAGTTTTTAATTTAGCTACCTGTTCAGGCCTAACACCTGTAAATATCTCTATATATTCAATATTTGCATTAGATTCTATTGCTTCATTTACAGCATTGATCCCTATTATCTTTTCCATTATTATATCTCCACCTTGATCCTTTCTATATCTGCACCTATCTTTTGTAGTTTTTTCTCTATCTCTTCGTATCCTCTATCTACATGATATATTCTAGTTACTATAGTTTCACCTTTAGCTTTTAAGGCCGCTATAATAAGTGCTGCTCCCGCTCTCAGATCACTAGCCATAACTTCTGCACTACTAAATTCTTTCACACCTTTTATTATAGATACATGATTATCTATATGGATCTCTGCTCCCATTCTGTTTAATTCTGGGACTTGCATAAATCTATTTTCAAATATCGTTTCCTTTATCTCACTGGTTCCTAAAACTAATGCTAATAAAGTCATAAATTGAGCCTGTAGATCAGTAGCAAACCCTGGATGAGGAGCTGTTTTTATAATTACAGGTTTTAAATTCTCCATCTTAGCTTCTATTCTAACTAGATCGCCATCAAAGTTTATCTTTACACCCATCTCTTCAAGTTTTGCAACAAAACTCCCTAAATGTTCTTGAATAGCTCCTTTAACTTTTATTTTCCCATCAAATAAAACTGAAAGGATCATATAAGTTCCAGCCTCTATCCTGTCTGGCATGATAGAATATTCCACTGGAGTCAATTTTTCTACACCAACTATTATAAGTTTCCCCGTACCAATCCCTTCGATCTTTGCTCCCATAGCAACCAAGTAGTTACATAGATCCCCTACCTCAGGTTCCCTAGCTACATTTTCCAAGATAGTTGTACCCTCTGCTTTTACGGCAGCCATTACAATATTTTCAGTAGCTCCTACACTAGGAAAATCTAAAACAATGTGTCCCCCTACTAATTTTTGAGCTTTAGCTTCTACATATCCATGAGTCATTTCAATTTCAGCTCCCAACACTTCAAATCCTTTTAGATGTAAATCTACAGGTCGAGAACCAATTGCACATCCTCCTGGAAGGGATACTTTAGCATTATTTGCATGGGCTAACATAGGGCCCATAACTAAAAATGATGCTCTCATTTTTTTCACAAGATCATATTCAGCTTCTAAATTAGTTAATCCATTATTTATAATTTTATAGCTGTTACTTCCTATTTTTTCGGTTTCCAACCCTAGACTCTCCAATAATTTCATCAAAGTCCCAATATCTCTTAGGTTTGGTACATTATGTAAAATATGAGTTCCTTTTTCTATTATTGTCGCTGTTATTATTGGCAATGCCGCATTTTTTGCTCCACTTACTTCTAATGTTCCACTGAGTGGATTTCCACCCTTTATCTTAAAAGCTCCTATCATCTTTACTCATTTCCTCCTAATTTTTTCCGATCTCTACACACCGGGCACTTAGTCCCCAATAATTTATCTATAATATTAAGTCTTTTAAATTTATTCAAATAACTAGGTAATTTATCCTCAATTTTGAGATAACACTCATTACAAATACTCTTATTTTGATTTTTAGAAAACTCATATCCCAGTCCCGCATCTAAAAAATCCTGATCCATATCTCTAACGACCAATTCGTCATCTTCATTATCTAAAGATTTATCCGAAACTACTACAAGTCCTATATCTCCTAAATAACTGAGACCATCTACAAGTTCATATCTAAATTCTAGTTTTTCTGCTTCCTTTATATATGGTTTTAGATATTTCAGTCCCACATCTCTTCTTAATTTCAAAAGTTTGGCATGATTACTTTTCATAGCTTCTATTATCTCTAAATAGACCTCATCTTCCACCAATTGATCTATTTTTAAAGCTATTATTACTCGTTCCCTATACTCATCTAGATAATATTTTTTTTGATGCTGAATGCTATATAATTGCTTCATTTTTTTTTCTTTCTCATCAAATAAATCCAAATGATTCATTTCTTCCATAGTTATCATCCTTTTTTTTTAAGTTCAATCACAATTATACCACATTAAGATCTTTTTTCAATCTTTCTCAACAAATTAGTTATTTTTGCCGACTATTAATAAATTTTTTTAATATCACAAACAACATACCATCAAAATTTTAAAATATTATTATTCAATAATGTCTATATAATGTATAATTTAATAAAACAATCTAACATGGAGGAACCTATGAAAAAATTAATATTTTTATTTATAGTATTATCGAGCATCACTTCTTACTCTCTTACAATCACAATAATAGGAGAAGATAAATTTCCCTTAAAAGAAGTTATTGTAAATATCAACAATCAAGTTAAAATCAGTGATCCAAAGGGTCGTGTTACCTTCAATACTTCGGAAGAGTTTCTAAATATTTTTATCTCTAAAGAAGGCTATAAAGAGGAAATTCTCACCCTTAAAAAATCTAAAGAGGAGATCCAAAATTTTACCCTCGTAATGAAAAAAATCAGCACTTCCTACGTTACATTTGAGTTTCCAGTAAGCAATGGACTGATCGAATATCGTGAGGTCGGAACAAGTAGATATACAAAGGTTCCTTTTTTAGGAGGTTTAAAATCTATTCAATTTTTATCAGGTACTTATGAATTTATATTTTCTACAAAAAACTCCAAGAAAAACAAACAAATATTAAACTTTAAAGATCAATTCAAACATCTTTTTATAGATAATGGAATTTATGATTTTATGATTGAAGACAGGTTTTATCCTAATCTTTATTTTAGAGGTATTGTTATCAACTCATCTGTCAATAGAAATATAGTTATATCTATTCCATCTGTACAAACCACTGTCCGCGGTGTTATAAAGAATAAAGATCAATTCATTGGAGGATCCAAAATTTCATTTACAGATGTAGATAATAATTCCTACGAAACTATGAGTAATTTTGCAGGTGACTTTTTTATAAATATACCACCTAAAAAATATAAAATAGCCCTTAAAAAACCTGGATTCCTTCTAAAAAAAGATCAAAATTTAATCTATGATTTTAGTTCACCGAGAGAAGTTTATAATCTCATCCTCGATACCAAAGAACTCCTCAGTAATGTTGAAGGAATAGTCACAGACAACAAAGGTATACCTATTTTAAATGCCGATATTATGGTAAAAAATAGAGATAAAATAATCTATCTAAAAAGTGATGATTTTGGAAATTTTTCCACATCTATCCTTCCGGGTCTACTATTTATAAAGGTAGAAAAAAGCGGATATAAAGCTTTTGGTGTTGTCACAAAATTAGAGCGTTTTTCAACCCTTTCTGGATTAAAAATTTCTCTTACACCATACCTTTCTAATATTTCTGGAATAATAAGTGATAGTTTTACCCCTCTAAGTAACATACATTTAACTCTTATAAATAACCAGGGTAAAGTTATAGCAAACACCATTTCTAATAAAAATGGATACTATGAATTTTCTGATATCAAGATAAATAATAACTATTTTATCAGTGTTGGAATACAATCCTATAAATATTATTATTCTGATGTTTTTACCTTGACAAAAGATGATATACTAAATAAAAATATTATCCTGCAAGATCGAAAAATTCGAATTCACTTAGAATTTCTAAGTAGTTCTAAAACACCATTGAATAATCAAGAAGTTATTATAGAAGGGGTAACTTATAAAACCGATACCAATGGTTTTTTATTACTAGATCTACCTGAAAATAAAAAAAATATAGATATAGAAATAAAATCCTATGGCTATCAAAAACAATTCAACCTAACTTCTATGTCTACAAACCCAAATCAATTGACTCTGATCATTAAATAATAGTTAGAGAGGTGACCGATTAGATCACCTCTCTTTTAAATATTAATCTTCCTCTATTCCCATATTTGCTATCCCGTTTAATTTTAAATCAGCAAATATTTTATCTGAATCTCCATATGTCAGCTTATAATACCCTGCTGCTGCAATCATTCCAGCATTATCAGTACATAATTCCATAGATGGATAAAAAACTTCTATCCCTTTTAATTTTGATCTCTCTAGTAATTCCTTTCTGAGCAATGAGTTAGCTGCCACTCCTCCTGCTATAAGGATATTTTTCACCCCTTTTTCCATAGCTGCTTTAATAGTTTTTTTGCACAATATATCCACAACTCTATTCTGAAAACTAGCTGCTATATCAGCAGGATTATATTCTTCTTTTTTCATATTTTTCTTATTAACATAGTTTATCACCGATGTTTTCACCCCTGAAAAACTAAATTCATAACCTCCAACCTTGGGTTCCGGCATAGGGATCAAATCTTTATTCCCCTCATATGCTAATTTATCTATCACTGGCCCACCAGGATATCCTAATCCCATTACCCTCGATACCTTGTCATAAGATTCTCCTACTGCATCATCTAGAGTCCCACCCAGATTAAAGAATTTATGATTTTCATCGATATATATTATATTTGTGTGTCCACCAGATACAACCAATGCAATTGCAGGCAGTTCTACTTTATTTTCTAAAAAATTAGCGTAGATATGTCCCTTTATATGGTGTACCGGTATTATTGGTATATCTCTTCCATAGGAGATCCCTTTAGCAAAAGAGATTCCCACTAAAAGTGCTCCTATAAGACCAGGTGCATAAGTTACAGCTATATAATTTACATCATCCAGGGTTATTTCGGCTTCTTTCAAACTAATTTCCATTATGGCCGCTATATTTTTAATATGGTGTCTCGAAGCTATCTCAGGAACAACCCCTCCATATTCCTTGTGTATGTCTATCTGTGATGAGATATGATTAGATAACATCTCCTTTCCATCTTTCAACACCGATATCGACGTTTCATCACATG
Source organism: Fusobacteriia bacterium 4572_74 (assembly GCA_002084825.1). Classification (GTDB taxonomy): domain Bacteria; phylum Fusobacteriota; class Fusobacteriia; order Fusobacteriales; family Fusobacteriaceae; genus Psychrilyobacter. The sequence continues at coordinate 3,245 of NBMF01000065.1, read as the reverse complement.
ATGTTTCTATTCCTAATATAATCATTTTTTTCTCCCTTTTATCATCTCTATTTTTATTTTGCTCCAAATTTATATCAAATCGACACCTATTTTTTTCATCAATTCTTTTATCTGATTTTTATCCACCTTTTTTATAACTATCTTTCCCATTTTTTTTTCAAACATAATATTTTTTTCTACTTCTTTATCATCATACATGAGCTGAGCTTTACCTATCCTTACCTTAGGATATTCAGCTTCTTCTACATATACAAAACTAGTTTGACATCTATTCATCTCACATCCAGCATGCAGAGTTCCATGAGCTTTTCCGTAAACAAATATATTTTTTTTGCTCTGTACGTATGATCCAGGATTTAAATTACCTAATATCACTACATTGGTATCTGAATTAATTTTTTCACCCGATCTTAAATTTCCATAATGGAATTTATAACCAACTTTTTTCTCCGTTACTTTATTTGGTTTATCATTTTTTTTTAAAGATTTTAAACTCACAGTAGCTTCTATCATTTTTTCTAATTGCAATATTTGATTTTCACTAAAATTTGAATTTATTATATTGTAAAATTTTAATGTTTTCAATAATTTATAATTTTTTATAACTATATGTTTTAATTCTACCTCTGTTATTTCGAAAACTACAGTTGAAGGTATTTTTATTCCAACTAAATTTCCCGATATGTTTAATTTTATCTTTTCCATACCTCCCCCTATTTTATTTATAGATATATTTCTTCAATTTATATTTTATAACTCCACTTAACTCTTTGTCAATACAAACTTTTTTTACTCATTCTCCATCCTGTTTAAAAATTCATTTTTATTATTTTAAAGGATTTTTTTATTCTTAAAAGAACATAGATATCAATTAAAGTTTATTTTAGGAGGTAAGGCTATGAACTATGTAAATTACGTCTCTACACTTTTTATCACTTATGGGATGAAACTTCTCTATGCTGTATTAATATGGGTTGTTGGGAAATTCATTATCAATAAATTAATGCTGTTAATAAACAAAAAAATGGTGATCGCAAATACTGAGATCAGTTTAAAGAAATTTTTACATTCTATAATTAATACACTTTTCTACACATTTTTATTTATTATTATTATCTCTACATTAGGGATACAAACAGCTTCCTTTGTAGCTGTACTAGGTGCAGGTTCTTTAGCTATTGGATTTGCACTCCAAGGTAGTTTGGCTAACTTTGCTGGTGGAGTATTAATTATTCTCTTCAAGCCATATAAAATTGGTGATTACATTGAAGCCGCTGGAGTTGCTGGAACAGTTAATGAAATTCAGATTTTCGCTACTCTTTTAAATACTGTCGATAACAAAAGAATTATTATTCCAAATGGGAAACTATCCAATGATACCGTTATAAATTATTCTAAAAACCCAGTTAGGAGGGTCGATATCGTCTTTGATGTAGGTTATAATGATGACCTAGATAAAGCCAAGTCTGTTCTTGTTGAGATTGCAAAATCTCAAGAGAAAATTCTAAAAAATCCAGATGTTTTTGTTGAAATAATTGAGTATGGAGATTCTTCCGTTAATATAGTATACCGAGTTTGGTGTAATACAGCTGACTATTGGAATGTCTATTTCCACTCTATGAAAATGGCAAAAATTGAATTTGATAAAGCTAATATCTCTATTCCGTACCCACAAATGGATTTACACATGGAAAAGGAAAATTAATATCCAAATAAAAATCAGGGAAAAATACCCTGATTTTTATTTGGATATCTATGTTATAATTTACTCATATTAAATCATAGAAAAAGGAGATGTATATGCCAAAAATAAAAACAATAATATTTTCATCCATATTTATTCTAGCATTTTTTATTTTCTTTAAAAGTTATAGAATTTTTCAAAAGAAAGAATCTACTTTACCGTCTACTATGTATATTTCAGAATTAATTACTTTAAGGGAAAGTATTGATGGAAAACCAAAAAATTCATTGATAATTGGTACTTTAGTAAATATTTTAAAAATCGAAAAAAACTGGGTATATATATCAACCAATGATTCTAATTATACGGGATGGATTGAACAAAAATATCTCACTAAGATTAAATTAGAGGATAAAGATATATTTCAAACTATCAAAGTTTTAACAGACGTACCAATAAATAAGGATGAAAATGAAGGTCAAAATAACCTTGATCAAAAATTTACAAAAAAAATGGTGGATATAAATTTTAATATCAGGGAACTATATCAATTAGGAGATGTACATATATATATATCTTTAAATGGAATGTATCATGTAGATGATTATATTGATTTAGCAAAGAAAACAAATATCAATGCATTTGTTTTAGATATAAAAAATGATTATGGAAGAACATTATTTGAATCACCTATAGCACGTAAAGTTTTAGGAGATTCCTATATCCGTCCTAGAGTAAAAGATATCAAAGTATTTATAAAAAAACTAAAAGAAAATAATATCTATCTCATTGGAAGGATCTCTACATTTAAAGATGAAGCATACACGATCTCCAATAAAAACGATATCATCTTAGATAAAAGATATAACCGTGCGTACCAAAGCTCAGATAAAATTCCATGGTTATCTCCCTATAATCGAAATGTTTGGTATTACAATGTTGAATTGGCAAAGGAAGCTGCTGATTTTGGGTTCAATGAAATTTTATTTGATTATATAAGGTTTCCTGATAGAGTACAGGACTTGGACAAAAGCTCAAAACTAATCTATAATAATACATATTCAGAAACAAAACCAGAAGTTATCCAAAGGTTTTTAAAATATGCCCATGATGAATTAAGTAAAAAAGATGTTTATACAGCTGCATCTGTTTTCGGTCAAATTGGCATCTCAAAAAATGATGAAAATATTGGTCAACATTGGGAATCTATCTCCAATGTAGTTGACTTTATAAATCCTATGGCTTATCCTTCACACTATGCTTCTTGGATTAAAAATCATAAAGATTATAAAATACAAGAGTTAAAAGAGCAAATAAAAGCTCTTAAAATAGAAGGTTTAAATAGTTATCTTGTTTGGAATGCATCTAACCATTACTATTGGGATGGTTTAAAATAAATATTTTACTAAACTAAAGACTATCTGAACAGATAGTTTTTTTTATTTTTCATTAATTAGTGTGTTTTGCAAGTTTAAATGTCAGCAGTGTTGCAATATAAAAAGTCACCACTGATCACTTCAATAACGATAATGAATTTTCTACTCTCCAGTTGCTTCCATTG